>JAGRMV010000099.1 GCA_020441045.1 Deltaproteobacteria bacterium
TTTTTATTTTCATCATGGTGGTCTTTGTCAAAATCTATGACACCAATTTGAGTATCAGTAATAAGCACACCGAGACCCACATTGATAAACTCGATCTATTTGACCATGGCAATGGCCGAATCTATGACCCCATCATCGCAGAAGAAATAGAGGCGGGACAATATATTGAAAACGTTCCAGGCAGTGGCCTGCTTAATTTTGGTAACCCTGCCGATATCGCTACACAAGTTGCTGCTTCCATCGGGGGCAACTACCTTCTCGATTTTTTATTTTCCAAAATTCCTTTTTTTCAAGAAAGCAATATCATTCCTGATGCCATCCAAGGTTTTTCGACCTCTGCGTTAAATTCCTACATCAACTCGGGCTTCACGGAAGTTGACTGGGAAGGTGCCGGTTGGGACGGTGCAACTGCCGGTCTATCCTCACAGCAAGCCACACAATTCTTCCAAGGCGAGGCCTCAAAAACGCGCAGTGCCCGCGAATTTTTCGGCAGTGGCGCGCAAACTTCACTGAAAAGTTTTACCTCCAGCCAAGGCGATGAAAAAGCGCTGCTTGATGGATTTGTCAATGGTTTGATGTCTTCAGACTCTTTTGGCTCATGGGTAACACAAAAAGAAAATGAAAATGGCGTGTTAGAAGACCGTAAAGGGCTAGAGGGTATTATCATGGGCGCTGCTGGCGGTGCAATTACGTCAACAGCAACTGGCGCGCTGCAAGGCGAGGTTGATTTTAAAAAGGTCGCCAAAGGAGCGGCAATGGGAGGCTTACAAAGTAAAGCTATGGCCGATGTTGTAACCAGCAATAAGTACAGCGGAGATCCACGCGGATCATTTAGTTTTGGCGCGCTCAACGGAGCAGCAAGCACACTGATCAATGGTGGAAATGCCAAAGATGCTGCTTTTGCCGCTGCCAATGGCGCCTTTTATAGTCAGCAAATTCAAGTGGGCATGCAAGACAAAAAACTTTTGCGCACAATTTCAAACGTTGCTTTTCAATCCGGGATGTCATTGGCGCAAGGCAATAGTTTAGAAACAGTTGGCAATAGCGCTCTGTCAGGTGCGATGGGATATGGCAGAGAGCAAGTTGGCAGTCAAATCAATGGTTGGTCGCAGACGCAGTTTACCCAAAGCGTTGAAAATGCAACCAGTCAAGGCGGGTTAGAGAACCATCCCGACGGTATTACCTCCAATATCATTGAAAATGATCCAAGTTTACAAAACTACGCCGCCAGTGAAGAGGCAGCCTATGAGGATGCAATTACCGATTCGATCTTTATGAATACCACCCATTATGATCCATTTGGAGGTACAGGATGAGTCGAGCTTGGATCGGACTTGCGGTCATAGCATCGATCGCACTGACCAAGCAAAGTTACGCCAGTGAACAAGACGCTGATTTTCGTTCATTGCTGAAGCTTCGCATTCATCAACAAGTCGAAGAAATTCGTGCCAATCAAGATGAAATCATCAATTATTTGCTGGAAAGCAATGTTCGCAAAGTGCAAATGGACTATATTATCTCTTTCCGTAAAAAAGGTCTGACCTATGAAGAAATCCAAAAGCTATTTGCTTCCCCCTCCTATCAAAAGTTATTTCAACGTATTCGACAAAACCCGGTTCTACAAAAGCGCGCGCAAGCATTTGTTGATAAACTCACTTCTCCCTATTACTTAGAGGAGCGGACCATTCAAAAACACATTGAATTTGCAACTGAATACAATGAAGAGCAACAGCAGGCCTATCAGCGACAGTTGCTGGAGTTGCAACGCGCCATTCGTAAAATTAAGACCAAGAAACCAGCACCTACAACTTTTTGGGCGCATGTGCGTCAATCCATTCGTGCATTTTTGGGCATTCCTACCTAATGCCTGATTTTTCCGGAACATTTCTTGGGCATCCTGGGGACATAAGGTAGAATAAGAGGTTGATATCACTAGAAACTAGATGAACAATGGCGTGGTAAAAAACGGAAAGACGTATGAAGAATAGACGTGCACTTATTTTTGCTTTGGTTTTCGCAGCTTTAGCTGTGTTTATGATTTTTTCCTATATCAATTCTTTTGAGACCAAATACGAATCCAAATACCAAAAAGAAGCCATTGTCGTCGCCAAAAAAGATATCAAGCCCAACACTGTATTAACAAGCAGTCATTTTGAAAAGCATTTGGTTCCAAAACCCTATGTCCAACCTGGCAGTGTCAAAGCAGAAGAATTGGCCGATATTTTATCTATCCTGCCCGTTGCGCAGACGACTATTCTTGAGGGAGAGCAGCTCTTACGTACCAAAATTGATCTTTTTGATGATGCAAAAATATCCAGCAAAATACCCAAAGGATACCGGGCTTGTACGGTTGCAGTAAGTGATATTAGCGGGGTGGGTGGCCATATCCAAACAGGAGATCATGTCGATATCATCGGCAGCTTCCGTACGTTGGAAGACAAGAAACAAACTGTGAAAGACTTAGAAGCCGTGACACTATTTCAAGATGTTCCCATTCTAGCCACAGGTCGTGACAATCGGTTTCAAAAAATACTTGATGCAACCCAAACAGATAAGTCTTTTTTTTCTGGCAATACAGGCCGCTCTTCATCGTTTGGTCATGTCACACTACAAATGACGCCAAGGGGATGTATGGATTTGGCGATTGCGCAAGAGGTAGGCTCCATTACACTTGCATTACGATCATTTCAAGAGCGTAATATGGGTAAAGAAATTGATAGCTTAAAGTCTCAACGCAGCACAACCAAGTCCGTCACCGGTATTGAAGAACAAGTTGAAGTTCGATCCACACCCAAATGGCTAGAACTTCGTGGAGAACAAGGAGTATTTACCCAATGATCAAACCACTACGTATTGTCACCCTACTTTTTTTGCTTGCCAGCCCATTGGCGCTCGCCCAAAAGCAACAAGATATCACGCTGATCATCAATAATCCCAAAGTGATTTCTTATTCTCACTCAGTGGGCAACCTTACCGTAGGGGATCCTGATATCGTCAACTTTCGTGCTGACCGCAAGAAAAACCGAGTGACGCTTATCCCAAAAGGACCTGGCACCACATCTTTGTTTATTTTTGACCAAAAAGGCACGCAGCGTGAAGTATTAAACATTACTGTCTACAATACCGATCCAGAAAAACTGCTCACTGAAATCAGAGAGCTTTTGGTTGATATTGAAGGCATTGAAATAAAACGCGTCGGTCCAAATATCGTTGTAGACGGAGAAGTCATTCTTCCATCCGATTTATCACGCATCAATCAAGTCGCCAAAACCAGTAAACACATTATCAACTTGGCCAGCTTAAATAAAAACACCAATGCCCTTTTGGCCAAACGCATTGAAAGCGAGATTGGATTAGATGAAGTCAATGTGCGATCTGTAAAAGGAAAAATCTTACTTGAAGGCGAAGTTTATTCTGCGCAAGCAAAAAGCAAAGCAGAAAAAATTGCTCAATTATACTCTAACAATATCATCAACGCCTTGGAGGTTCGTGAAGTTGCGGATCCACCTCATCGGGCAGATACCATCCAAGTCACCGCTCATTTTTTAGAAGTATCGAAAAACTTTTCAAAGAATTTTAACTTCCGTTGGTCACCGGTACCCGGCATTGGTATGAATGGTTCGTACACATTCAATCCGGTTTCTGGTAGCGAAAACTTCACAGGCGCAGTTACCGGTACAGCAAGCGACATTTTACCAAAACTCAATCTTTTTAGAACCATGGGAGTTGCGCGCGTACTTGAAAACCCGACTGTATCAGTGAAAAGTGGAGACCAGGCGATCATTGAGAGTGGTACGCGTTTAGGTTTTCCTGTGGCGCAAGCCAACGGTTCAGTTTCGTTAGAATTCCAAAATGTAGGAGCTTTATTAAAAATTGAACCGAAAACCATTGGCACCGATGTCGATATGAACATTGAAGTCAAGATTAGTTCACTGGGGTCACCAGATGTCAGTGGCGGTGTCGCCATTTCTGAAAACCTTATCCAAACCTCGCAATTGGTTCGGTCTGGCCAATCTGTCGTTATTGGAGGCTTGGTTCGACATTCGTTTAGACAAGCATTTGACCGTCCCCCAACAACTGGTGCTGGTAGCACACCAGCAGCAACATCAGAACAATTTGTTGACCCTTTTCCGCTCGGGTCTTTATTCACATTGTTTAAATCGAATGACTTAAGCAAACAACGAAGTCAGTTTATGATTTTTATCACGCCAAGAATTTTGAAGTTTTCTCAAGATGCGAACAAAGAATTAAAAGACAATTTCAACTTATATGAGGTTTATCCTACAAGGTAGGGGGCTGTTTGCATAAGTCATACTGTATTTCTGTTCATGGTCCCAAAGGTGGCGTCGGTAAAACCACTTTTGCTACCAATCTTGCCTATGCATGTGCTCGTCAAGCACGTGGCAATGTAATTTTAATCGACATGGATCTGCATGATTGCGGGGATATTGAACTCTTATTAGGATTGAAACAAGCCCCTTCCATCTATGATTTCGGACCCAATTTGCATAAAATGTCAGAAGACGACATTGTCAAGAGTATCAAAACCACCCCTGAAGGGATAGCAGTTCTGCCTGCAATTCGTAAAATCAAACACATTCCACTTCTTAGAGATGAGTTTTTTTCTGATATGTTTACAATTTTGCAAAAGCATTTCCAGTACATCATCATTGATACAGGAAGTAGCATTGCACCAATCAGCGTCAAAGCTTTTGAAATTTCTTCCCTTGTGCTTTTCATGACAACCCCGGATTTATTACCTATCCACCGCAGCTCTACCAGTATTCAAACCTTTGAAGAACTGGCTTTCCCATCTGATATGATTCGTTTGGTGATCAACCGATATGACGAGCGAGGAGTCATTAAGCACAGTATTATTGAGCAAAAGCTTAAACGAAAAGTATTGATTACTTTGCCCGAGGTCAGCAAAGAACAATCACTAAGTATTCAGCAAGCCAAACCACTTTATGCACTCGATCCCAGAAATGCCTATTCACAACACATTGAGGAGACATTACGCATTCTTATTGCCAAAGATCTTCTCAAGCCCGTATACCATCAATTGGCGGCTTCCCAAAACGTACAAGAGGTAGGTGGTTTTGTTGCTGCAAAGCCAAGTTCGTACCAGGTGAATGTTCCCAACAAAGAAGTGGAGCGTGGCGACGCCATTCGTATCAAAGTACACAACCAGTTGATTGAAAAAATGGATTTTAAGCAATTGTCACCTGAAGAGCTTACCAAACAAGACGATGCATCTTTAGAAAAACTGCGTGCAAAGACACAAGAAATGATTTTATCGATTGTTAGTGGCATGAAAGAGATCAGTAATCGGAATCAACGCCAACAACTGGTAAAAGACGTCTTAAATGAGGCGATTGGTTTAGGACCCTTAGAAGAGCTTCTTGCTGATCCGAATATCAGTGAAATCATGGTCAATCGTAGTGATCAGATTTACGTTGAGCGTAGCGGACAACTCACACTGGTTCCGGCAAGATTTTCAAGCAATAAACAATTGCTAGGGGTTATTGAACGCATTGTCGCTCCTATTGGTCGCCGCATTGATGAAAAAACGCCGATGGTTGATGCTCGCCTACGTGACGGATCTAGAGTACATGCCATCATACCGCCATTGGCTTTGGATGGTCCTGTTTTGACCATTCGTAAATTCAGTACTGAAGTCATTGGTCCTGAACAACTGATCAAGTTTGGCGCGCTTACACCAGAGATGGCAGATTTTTTGCGTGCTTGTGTCCAGGCGCATCTTAACATTATTATTTCTGGGGGAACGGGGACAGGGAAAACCACTTTGCTCAATGCATTGGCCAGCTTTATTCCGCATGAAGAACGTATCATTACTGTCGAGGATTCTGCTGAATTACAACTTCCACAGGAACATATCGCCCGTCTTGAATCTCGTCCAGCAAACCTTCAAGGCGACGGCGCCATCCCTATTCGTGAATTGGTTCGTAATACGCTGCGCATGCGCCCTGATCGTATCATTGTCGGTGAATGTAGGGGACCAGAAGCACTTGATATGTTGCAAGCTATGAACACTGGCCATGATGGTTCAATGACCACCGTGCACTCGAACTCACCACGCGATTGTGTCAATAGACTAGAAACGCTGATCATGTTTGCAGGTATGGACTTACCATCACGCGCGATTCGAGAACAAATTGCCAGTGCAATTCAACTGGTCGTACAACTGACTCGTTTAGGCGATGGTTCAAGAAAAATCACCAGTATCACTGAGGTCACTGGGATCGAAGGTCAAACCGTTTCTACGCAAGAGATCTTCACCTTTAAAGAAAAAGGACTCGATGAAAACCAAAAAGTAGTCGGACAATTCATGGCGACAGGGTTGGTGCCTACCTTTGCCAGAAAGTTTAAACAAAAGGGAATCAAACTTCCTAAGGGGATGTTCGATGGGTCCTAAGATTTCATTGCAGTATGTTTTGATCTTTGGATTTATCGCTGCATCGCTATATTTTCTTTTTCCAGTTGTTGAAGAAAAACTTCTCAAAAAAATCAATGCATATGTCGATCACTGTCAGAATTTATCTTATAAAATGTATGAAGAAATCGAAAAAATCAATCTGATCTTGATCATCGTTCTATGTATAATTGTTTTTGCAGGTATTGGCTTTGTAATCACACGTGGACAAGGTTGGGTACAGTATTTATTCACCTTTTCCTTTGGTTTTCTCGGGCTGTATATGCCCAAAATCTATTTTAATGTTAAATGGGAAAAACGTTTAGACAAGTTTAACGAGCAACTCGTGGACGCCCTCACCCTGCTTTCCAATTCATTAAAGTCTGGTCTCAATCTGACCCAAGCCATTCAAATTCTGGTGACTGAAATGCCCAACCCCATTTCGCAAGAGTTTGGTACTGTCATGAGTCAAGAAAAACTTGGTCGCACCATTGATGAAGCTTTTGAAGCGATGATGGAAAGAATCCCAAGCGAAGATCTATCTATTGCAATTAATTCTATTTTGATTTTGCGGGAGACTGGTGGGGACTTAAGTGAAACTTTTGAAACGATCTCTAACACCATTCGACAACGACGCAAGATTGAAGGTAAAATTCAATCCATGACAGCGCAAGGTAAAACCCAAGGTGCTATTTTGATGCTTTTGCCATTTGTCCTGATCATCGCCATGCACTATCTCAATCCAACCTATATCCTTCCCTTGATCAAAACTGAACTCGGATGGATTTTTATTTTCATCATGCTCATTTTCCAAACTGTTGGATTTTTCTGGATGCGTAAAATCATTAAAATCGACGTTTAATTTTCTTATCTCCCTCTAACTTATTGATATAAAAAAGAAAAATAGGAAAAATCAACTTGATATAACGCATTGCACATGATAGAATCTAGCTATGCGATTGTTTATAACTGGCATATTGTTTGTTTTTTGTACCCTTCCAGTCATGGCCAATACCGAAATGGCCAAGGAGACATTAAACCAAACGACAACCAACCCTTTTTGCAGTGCAGGGTACGATGGTCCCAATCCGTATGAAAAATCTACGTATGAGAAACCCGATCCATCCAAATCCATTTGCGAAGGTAAAGACGTCGTAAAATGTTACCAAGAAATGTACAAAAATAGATAATGAACTAAGCTATTTCCTAGGAAAACAAGCGAATTACTGAATATCCTCGATCACTGTCTTACCTGCTTTATGCATTTCTATAAACTCTTGGAGTTTTTCCCGATCCGCATCTTCCATCTCAAGCATATGAAACAATAAATAATGGTTTTCGCTATTGAACTCTTCAGGGTCAAGTTCAACTGTTTCAACTCTGCTCTTTGCCTCAAACACCCAATCTA
>JAGRMV010000100.1 GCA_020441045.1 Deltaproteobacteria bacterium
TCCTGCAAATACCGATACTGATCCAGGCAGTCCCTTTGATATACGTGTATTTCTCTATTTCGAGGATACCTATGATCAAGATACTTTATGGGGTCGTAGCTTTATTTTTGAATTTAACACAGCTGATGCTGACGGAAAATATGATCTCCTCCATGCAAACTATGAGCTTCAAACAAAGCACCCCAGAAGTTTCATGGTTGAAGAACAAGTCCTTCCCGGTATGGATCCTGTTGGTAAACATGATTTTCTTCGTCATGATGCACAAAACTGTACATCTTGTCACACGGGTATCGGTAAATCCAAAATCGGTTTTGCTACCCAGCACCCTACCTTGGGCGGTGAATTTATTGATGATTATAAAAATGCCTTTTATTTAAGTAGCCCCTATGCTTTTGTTCATACTGCCAAACCTGATGAATTGAAAGACTTTGTCTATCAAGCGCAAAGACATGATTTTCCCAATATCCTTGAAGGTGTCGATGAGCAAGGTCGGAAAACAAGCTTGAAACTCTATGAAAAAGGCAGTTTTGGGCCAGTCTTAGGATCACCTGATACGCCACAGGCCAATCAGTGTTTTGATGCCTTGGGACCGAAACTTTCACAAGAAACCAATTGTCACAGATGCCACAATAACGCTGCTAATCCATACAATCCGGGTATCATTCATGCCGATAATATCAAGCGTATGATGTCTGAGTTTCATACGAGAAGTTATGATTTTTTTCATGAACCTCGCCAAACTGACTTACAAAAACTTTTGCTGCGTGAAAGTTTTATGCCCTACGGACTGTATCCACCGCTCAATGGTAACGGTCAAAGTTTTTTATCCATCAATAAAGATCAAATCTCAACACTGAAAGAGTGTATCACCCAAGCGTACCCAAATGATCTTCTGCATTGGAAATATCAACTGATCAAAAAAGCTGGACAGGAAATTCAGGCCCAAAATCTTTGGGGTAGATGAGGCTGGTTTTTTATTACAATTGATCCACAAACTTAGCGTAGATCGTTAAAGAAAAAGAATTTTTTTGGGGACATGTCCCGAGTGAACAATCTGCTTCGCTGTTAAATATAGTATTTTAGATTTATATGGAAGCAACACAAATACAGACTGTTCAAACTTGACAGCTACGCAAGTTTTCATATGAGCAGTCAATATCGGCGCCCATTGCTACAAAATGGATCTCTATAAAAGCAATATGGCAATAGTTCAAATGCCCAGGGGGAAAGTATTTGCAGCAATTGATACGTTGTGTTATTAGTGTGGCCATGATGTACGTACCTAAAAAATATTTGATTTTGTTGGCCATATTTACTTTTTCTTTGTCGAGTTATGCACAGAGTATAAACGACTATTATCAAAGCAAAGACAATTTTTCGATCCCAGAATATAGTGGGGATGATACGGAAGATTATGTGAATCAAATGTTTGATAAGATGGAAGCAGCCATGCTTGCATTTTCCGTGGCAGGGGTCACGCTAGAAACATTGAAAAAAGTAACAAGTGCTCAAGAGTTGTATCTGATCGAATCAGTTATTGAGAATGAAAATATCTGGGGAGAATGTGCGAGCGATTTTGCCAAAACATCGAAAGCCATCGGCGGTTTACCTACACAAGAAGATGCCTATGATAAAAAAGTATGTAGAATCATCAAATATCGATCAAAAAAAATGTACAAAGAAAAGTCGGTTGCTACATGGGGGAGCTTAGGGGTAGAGTTTGTGATGTCAGAATATTATATCAATCATTATGAAATGTATTCCCCCATGGTTCAGTGTTTGCTCAAAGGCTTGCAAATGGTCGATGATATATCCAATATCAAAGAGAAATGTCCAAATAAAAAGTAAGGGGCTGTGTCATAGATAACTGAAGAATGTTATCGAAGAATAAGTGAAAAAAAGTCGATTAAGTCATGCAAAGCAATCAAAGTTGATCGAACATTTTGTAGCGGGAACAACAGCGCGATGTGCATCAAGTTTGGTTGGTGTAAATAAAACAACCGCAGCCTATTACTATCATCGACTTCGAGAAATTATTTACCAAGAGGTTGAAATGCAATCGCCGTTTCAAGGAGAAATTGAAGTGGGTGAAAGCTATTTTGGTGGCAGAAGAAAAGGTCAAAGAGGTCGTGGAGCTGCAGGAAAAATACCTGTTTTTGGCTTATTAAAGCGCATAGGAAAGGTTTACACGCAAGTGATACCCAATGCTAAATCCAAAACGTTGATGAAAATCATCCGCAATAAAGTCATTCCAGACAGTACTGTTTATACCGATAGTTTCCGATCATACAATATTTTGGATGTCAGTGAGTTTCACCATTATCGAATCAATCACTCTAAATTATTTGCAAAAAAACATAATCACATGAACGTTATTGAAAACTTTTGGAACCAGGCTAAGAGACATATGAGAAAGTTTAATGGTGTACCAGCCAAGCATTTTGGACCATTTTTGAAAGAGTGTGAATGGCGTTTTAACAACCCTGACCCTAAAACTCAATGAACCCAACTAAAACAATGGGTTAAAACATATCTATCCTAGTTATCTAGGACAGACCGAAAATTTCATTTACAACCAGCATCCAAACAACCTAAGCTAGGTCTACGTGTTTGTCTCTATTTCTATTTGCTGACTCGATGTAGCTGAAGGGTAGCACAAAAAGTTATTTGTTGAGTAACTGATGTCGCTATTTTCAGGGGGTGGTGTTTTTAAATGATTGATTTTATAGGTTTTTTTATTGGCATGTATATTGCTTGAAAGGGTGTGCACACGTATGATATCGATAGAAAATCCTAAGGGGGATAAAAATGAAAAATAATGACTATAGTGTGACGCGGTCTTTACCTTTTGGCTTTCTGGTGTTTTTTGCTAGTTTGATGCTGTGGGGCATCGGTCAGGAGGATGCTTGGGCTCGTAAATATCCCAATAACCCCGAACAAATTTTTATTGAGGTACATGAGGATAGTCTTCCGATCATTCCAGCTGAGCGAATTTTTTTCACACATATGCAATCTCTGCTTACAATGTCTGAAAAACCTATTGAGAAGATGCTACTCAAAAAAGTTTTGCAGACCTCATCAGAGGTTCAATTCTCTGCAGGTAGTATTTTATCTTCCGTTGATGAGGCTAGCAAAACGCTTTCTATTACATTTGGAGAGATGTCTCTGTTTGATTCTCCTTTTGTCAACCCTGATGCCTATTCAAATGAAGCTGAATTTTTGATTTTGAAATCAGTTTTTGAGGCAAAAGACTATATTCACTTGGTCAGAAAAAAGTTTCATATTGAAGTCGATCTTGAGCCCAACGGGTTTTTTATTCCCTTTACCAAAAAGGAGATGATGATCATTTATGAAACTTTCCGTAATTTCGAATATGAGTGGTATAGCAATGCAGGAGCAGCAAAGACGTTGATTGAGGCGATGCAGATCAAAAGATTGATAAAAGATTCTAGAACATCAGATGATGCCGGACATAAAATAAATAAACCAGCTAATGCACTGTTTGATCTAAGTTACAGTATCACAGGTGAAAATAAAGTTGTTTTGCATAAAAGTGATATTATTTTCTTTGCCGATATCGAACTTCAAGCCAATAATTTCAAAAATGATGATGGCAGAGACCATACACAAGAATTAAGTTTTGAGTCTACGCTAATCCATGAAATGGGTCATGCGATATGGTTTAATCTTTTAAGTGTCTATGAAAAGAAAGAGTATGTGGATATCAGCTGGGAGAAGGTGTCTAGTGATGCTCCTTATACAGCAAAGTCAGCATGGGAAAATAAAGAGTACAATATTACAACCAATGAAATGTTAGGCAAATATGCGTACGATATTGATAGTCAGCATCATAAAATTATCCGGCCAGTGGTCCAACCAGATGGAACCTATGAGTTGGTTGAGATCAAGCAGTCTGCCATTCCTCGAGAAGATTTTCCCGTACATTTTGAGATATTTGTTCAAAATCCAGGAAAATTGCAAAAACAGGCTCCCACAAAGTATACATTTATCAAAGATAAGGTCATGCGCGGGGCTGAGTATCGTTATGTTGGCTATGAAAACCTTAGTTTTTACCTGAACAATGGTATTTCATATAACTCTGCACCAAGTATTTTACATTGGTCTGGCGTTTCTTCTAACGTTAATGACGGTAAATTATTTAAGAGAAAAGAAAAAGTTTTGATTAGCAAAGAAGATTCCAAAGAACAAAACTTTTTAGGGTTGATTGAATTTGGGTTGAAATACATGGATGATGAAGAGCTTAAAGAATTCACAGTCGATGTTAAGCTCATGATCCCGAATTATCTTATCAAAGGCAATATTTACGGAAAAACGCATATAAGAGGAGATCATCAAGAACAAGCATTGCTTGTTAATTATGTGAAAAAAAAGCTTGAGCTTAGTTATGACGACTATAAAGATCGATTTGTACCCGGGCGCTATATTGTTGAATTTATTAGGGGAATAGATTACTACGACAACTCGACGTATCTTAGCCAAAAAGACCTAACCAAACTGATCGGTGAGGACCCGATATGGAAAATCCCAGGTACGATGACAAAAGAACGTGCCCAAGAAATTATTAAAAAGGAAAAAAGTGTTTATCAGGATCAATATAAAGCCATTGCATTGCATACTGAAGTCGATGAAGAGGGCTACAAATCTACATCATTGGAAGACTTTCAATTTTCCAATGATCACCCTATGAAAAAACAGTTTCAGTCGGATGTAAGAAATCAAAATCTATTTCGCGTTGATATTGACAAAAAACATGTAAAAGAACTTGAGAAAGTAGAGCTGAAGTTTAAAAGTGCATCGAGCTGTAAGATGCAGGAAAATCTTCGTTACTACATCAATTTTGATTATGAGGAAGGTTTGAGCAAACCTGGAGATCAGAAAATTTCAATGTATATATATGTAGATCCTGAGTTCTATGGCTGTGAGGTATATGATTTAAAGAGTGTCCAATATTGGTTTGATCCTATCGAAGAAAAGGCATACTATACGCCAAAATCGATTGAGGTGAAATACACGGAGCCCAACGCGCTTCTAAAAAGACCTGTGGACGCGTCTATTTATAAAGGCCATCCCACTCAGATCAATATACCGGGTATCAAGTTTGATTTGATCGAAAATCCAAATCATCGGTATCACTACCAACCCGACATTGACGTTCCGGTCGAACATTATCAGGATCGCTATTTAGACTTTAGAATTCGTATTGACTGTATCGAGGGAGACGGTGCAGGAAAATATTCGAACCAAATGTATAGACACTATCGCATAGATCCTGAAGAATCTGATGTGGGTAATAATGAAGATCAAACCAATATTGAGCTCAAGGGTGGAGAAGGAGAAGGTAAAAACCTAGAACAAGGAAAATACATCATCGAATCGATCGAAGTTGAAACAGAATTTAAGATAAACCCGAGTTTAGACTTTCTTAAAGATGCAGGGGTGAACATGCCTGCAAATCAGATTCAGGAATTGGATCTAAATCGTAAAGTCATTCAAAAATCTATTGATCCGGAGATGTAGAGATGCAAAAGTTTGTAGTTGTAATGGTATTTTTTTTGTCATGTTATTCCATTGCCATGGCGCAATCGAATCAGTGTGAGGAGGAATTTTCAATTTTTGTGGTGGATGTGGAAACGCAAGCTCCGGTGCAATATGTTGTGGCTGCTATGCAAAACAATAAGGCTCGTTTTGGTGATGTATCTGGCGTAGTCACCTTGGATCAAAAATTGAATTTACATTACGATTCTGAAATCCTAGTTACCGCCAAAAATTATAATCGCATAATGGTACGACCACAGTGCCAATCCATTACTGTAGAGATGCAAAAATCTGGACATAACATTGAAACCAGTGGCGGGAACAGTGAGCAAACCATAAGCTTGAGTCTGGCATTTACAAATGCTGTACAAGTAGATGAAGTGCTTACCTTTGCAGGTTATAATGTTTTCGATGATTTTGATGAAGATGATGAAATACAATATGAAGATGAATATGAAGATGCAGCGCCTGAAAAATCTTCTGCGGATATACGTTTTCTACCCAAATGGTTGTCCAAGAGATCCCCAGAAAAAAACATGAGCTTATGCGATATTTTTCATGATGTTGAAAGTGATTTTGGAGAAGGTGTAAAAAAAGGTTTGGACAAATATGAACCGGAGACTCCTAAACCATTTGGAGACGAATTTATTTCACTTGAGGTTGTGAAAAGCAGCGTGGAGAATCAATACAAATTAAATTGGAAAGACAATTGTAAAAACGATGTTAGGAAATTTTCAGCTCGAACCATTGTATTGATCTTGCGCGATGATTTCAGTGATCGTTATACCGTATTTGGCGAAGTATCAGAATATCAAGTATATTTGATTGACCTTGCAGACCTTGATCCTAAGTCAGAAGCGAATAAACTTGAGTTTCCGAGAATTTCAAAGAACTATATTCATCCAAGTTGGTTACAAAAGGGTGGAGACCTATTGGAAAAATTGATTGCGCAATAAGGAGTCGTATGATGCAAAAAATAGTTATAACTTTCGTATTCGTTCTTCTTTCTGCACTGCTTGTAGAGAGAAAAGATAATGTATATGCACAAGGTACGCAGTATGAATGTACAATTGATTTTACGGTAACAGATCAGAAAACTGGCAGTCCGCTTGTTGGAGCGGCCGTATTGATCAAAGGCACAACGCGTGGTGCTTTTACGGATGAAAAAGGTCGGGTTCGTCTATCAGTCTCTTTGGAAAATGAAGGAGAAGCTTTTGCAATTATGTTTTCTTACATTGGACATAAGCCTGCTGATATCGAATTCCAAAGTTGCCCATCGGTTTACGATGTTTCCTTAAAAAATGCAGTGAGAGTTGAAGACTTTCTGGAAAAAATGGAAAAAAACTCGCACCTGATGATGCTCAAAATTTTGTCTTTACCTCATTTGAGAGTGTTGCAAGATATTACATGGATAGGGGGAAAATCCTTGATGATTCCTGAGGAAACTCACTTTGCTTTTTCAAAAAATGAAAGAAGTTCCATCGATCATGTATTGGTTGACATTAGTGCTAATGAAGTCGTCAAACAGGGGCTTGAAAAAAAGGCAAATCTTTGTACAGCTTTTGAGAAATTTTCTGTTGATGGAGGACAAACAAGTCTTTCGACCCTTCGAGAAAAACTCAAAAATGTTAGTAGGAAAGAAAACACAGATATTCTTGCTCAACTGAAAATCTGGGACAAAAAATGTAAAAAAATTGGCTTATCGCCTCAAACACTTATGATTTTGGTTAATGATGTATATAACCAGTCTAAAGAGATTTACATTTTGGACTTGGCTTTGGCAAAAATTGATTCATCTCGAATCATTGTGATTGATCCTTCTCACGCGCGGTACGACTTGCCACCTTCGATGATGAGGTTAACAGATTTGGAACAACTTTTAAGCGCAAGCATTGAATAAAACAGAGACTAGTTTTTTGTATTTGGCCAACAGCAATACGTTTGTCTTGATGATACACGACGCGAGTAGTTCTTCTTGATATAGAAGGATGGATACAGTCATCAAAATTTTCTGATCATCTCTATGATAATGTGATTTGAAAGGGACTTAATATTTTTAGGGGCTGAAGTAGCTAAGACCTGAAAAGAGGTCTAAAATGGCATTGATGTATGCGCGAAAAAGCCGATTATCATCGT
>JAGRMV010000101.1:0-273 GCA_020441045.1 Deltaproteobacteria bacterium
TGAACGAGACCAAAGATAAAGCGCAGATTTGGGTTGAATTTAGCTACTATGAAATTGCCTACGAACAACTTAAGAAAAAGCGCGAACAACAAACTTGGGCTTTTAACAGCAAAGCCAACCAGTGGATGATCCAAGCTGTTGAATAGCGTAAGCTATACACCACCCCACGCGCAAGCGTACAATTTTAGCAAATAGTATCAATGAGTTAGAAACACATCCTACCGCCATACCAAATGACTTCAATTTAAAGATACGTCTACAAGGGTAACAGCA
>JAGRMV010000101.1:283-7632 GCA_020441045.1 Deltaproteobacteria bacterium
GATTGGTAGGGCAACTTGGCATGACAAATTGCCCCACAAGATAAAATTAGATGATCACGACTAAAACGGAATATCGTCATCAGCACCGGTTGGTCCCATATCAGGGGCTGGACCTAGATCTGGCGGCAAATCTGAACCGGTAGAAGAACCAGCGCCTGCTGGCATATCGGACTGACCACCCAAAAATTGCATCTGATTGCCCACAATTTCAGTTGTATACCGGGTTTGGCCGTCTTTATCTTCCCATTTCCGGGTTTGCAATTTACCTTCAATGTAAATTTGTCGACCTTTGCTTAAATATTGCCCTGCAAGTTCAGCCAAACGCGACCATAAAACAATACGATGCCACTCTGTCTTTTCTTGAGATTGTCCATCTTTGTCTTTCCATTTTTCGCTGGTGGCAAGACTTAAACTCGCGACTGGGTTACCATTGGAAGTATACCGTAACTCAGGATCTGCCCCCAAACGCCCCACCAAAATCACTTTGTTTATTCCAGACATCGTCTTTATCTCCTTGTAAATATAATCGTGTTTGTTTGTCTTTACTTTTAGGGATGTGTAGAATACTTTGAGCGATTCTGTCAAGTCATTGTATACTTACAGATGTAACAAACCAATATTATGGACAAAATTCAGCCGATCATAGACCAGATTTCGGAACACGCATGGCTTTTAGGTGCTATTCGCGGGGTATCAGCTTTGGTTGCAGTATGGATATTTTACAAAATATTGATGAGTCCTGCCGGCAGGTTGCTACGCAAATTCGTACCCTTTGCAGAAGGGATGCATACCAGAAAATTGATCAATAAATACTTGTCACGTGGAGAATTTTCTCAGGCAGGTGACACCATGCTCGCCATGGGTAAACACCAGTTGGCCATTGATATTTTTCAAAAAGGCCGTCTCTACAGCCGCGCTGCAGATGTTTACCTCAAACAAAAATCACCTCAAAAAGCTGCACTGATGTTCGAAAAAGCTGGAGAAATCCGTCGAGCTGCCAAAATCTACCTTGAACAAAAGGAATATCAACGCATCAGCCAAATGTACGCGCAGCACAACGCCCTTGAAGATTTAGGTAAGCTCTACGCCGAGCATGGGGCACATTTACAAGCTGCTGAAATCTACCAGAACACAGGCAAACAAGTTGAGGCTGCCAGGCAGTATATAAAGGTCGGTAAAAATATTGAGGCAGCAAAAAATCTTGAAATGTTTTTAAACCAATACAAAAGTGACAAAAACGCGCCGGTGGACCCTACCCTTAAGACAACACTTGTAAAAATCGCGGGGCAAGCAGCACTTTTGTTTGAAAAAGAAAAGTACTACGAAAAAGCATCTGTCTATTATCTGCAGGCAAGCAATCCTAAAAAAGCTGCAGAGTGCCTAGATAAAGCCGGTAAGCATGAAAAAGCCGGACACCTGGCAAAACAATACGGCTTACTTGAAGAGGCTGCCAAATATTATCAAAGTGCCAACCTTGATGGAGAATCAGCCCGACTAGAAGCAGATCACCTGTATCAAACTGGCCAGTTTCATGAAGCCATTGAAAAATATAAAATTTGCAAAGACTATTCTAAATGCGCTGAAATTTATGCAGACATCCAGGACTACCATATGGCAGCACAAATGCACGAACTCGCTGGCGAACATCGGCTCGCTGCAGAAATGTTTAAAGACGAAAAAGACTTCGCGCGTGCTGGTGAAAATTTCGAAAAAGCAGGCCTGGAAGATGATGCGCTCAAAGCCTATCGAACTGGCAAACTTGATCACTTGGAGCTTGACCTACTAAGTCGCAAAGAACAATATGTTGAACTTGGTAAATATTTTTTACAGCGCAAGCTTTATGAACAGGCTCTTAACTCTCTTGATCGCATCAAACCGCACAGCCCTGAATACGCAAAAGCATGTTCTGTCCGCGGTCAGATATACTACGATCAACAAAAATACAGTGACGCCAAAAAACAATTTGAAGCAGCCCTCGAGGGTGTTGTTACGCTCAATAAAGAGCACCTGGATACACTTTTTTTTCTCGCAAAATGTGATCCTGAAGCCGCCGGGCAAACCTTAGAGATGATTGAAAACAAAATGGCGCTTAATCAAATTGACCCTAACGCGCTTGAAAAAGCCAAAGAAATCAGAAAACTCATTCAAGAAAAATCATTTTCGCGCCTACAATCATTTTCTCAATTTAATCACCAGTCGCATATTTTTTCCAATCCACAATTCACCGGTCCACGTTCACAGGCACACTCAAACCAGTTTCAGGTGCCACAACGTTATAAGACGACTGCAGAGTTGGGTAGAGGCGGCATGGGAGTCGTTTACCTTGCCAAAGATAAAGTTTTGGATCGAGATGTCGCTCTGAAAATATTACCCGCCAAAAATAGCGGTGATAAACGTACCATTGATACATTCTTACGCGAAGCCAAAGCTGCAGCCTCTCTTAATCACCCCAATATTGTTACGGTTTACGATACTGGGATCCAGGGGGGAGATTATTTTATCGCCATGGAACATATCGATGGCTACACCATCAAAAAAATTCTAAAACAAAAGGGCAAATTCGCGCTTCCCGTCATGAAAGAGATCGTGAAACAACTCATCAAAGCACTTGCTTATGCTCATCAAAACAATATCGTCCATCGCGACCTTACCACCAGCAATATTATGTGGACCAAACAAAAGATGATCAAAATCATGGACTTTGGACTGGCTAAAGTCGTCAAAGAATTACAAAGTGAACAGTCTATTATCGGCGGTACGCCTTCATTTATGTCACCAGAACAAACTTTGGGTAAGCCGGTTGATCATCGAACTGACATATACTCACTTGGCATATGCATGTTTGAAATGTCATTGGGGACACTTCCCTTCACCAAAGGCGATCTTGGATATCATCACCTTCATACTGACCCGCCGGTGCCAATGGAAGTAGATCCAAACATTCCTAAAAGCTTGAGTGATGCTATTTTAAAGTGCATGCAGAAAAAACCTGAAGATAGATACCAGTCGGTAGAAGACCTTATTGACGTGCTCAAAGAATTGTAAGCAAATGTCTTTCTTACAAAATCAACTGCACTCATCCGTTGCCGAAATTTCTGTAAGTAACCTGTTGCACAACTTCACTTTTTTACAAAACAAAGTGGGGGCACAAACGCTTCTTCTACCCATGGTAAAAACCAATGCTTATGGCCATGATATACAAATTATTCAAAAAATATTTTCAGATAAAAATATTGCAGGGCTTGGCGTCGCCAGCATAACGGAGGCAATTGACTTACGAAAAGCAGGTTTTGCAAAGACCATTGTATCATTTGGTCGAATTTCACATCAGATTTTACAAGCAGCGCATGAATATCATATTACAGTTGTCATTCATTCAGTCGAAGATATGCAGCTGTTTTCCACATCAAGATACAAAACCGATATGCATCTCGAAATCGAAACTGGTATGCATCGCCTCGGTTTGAGCGCGCAAGATATTTTGGACAGTCAAATCCATTGGCAATCGATCAAACCTTTTATAAAAGGTATTTTTTCACATTTTAGTGAGTCAGAAAATCCTGATCAACATTTTAGCCAGCAACAAATGCAATGCTTTCAACGCACAATCGGAGAAATAGAGCATTTACTTCCCTCCACTACAATAAAGCACATCAGCAATAGTGGCTCTATTTTGTTGCATGCTCAATTTGATCTCGACTGGGCTAGGCCAGGTATTGCACTATATGGGTACGATCCTACGTCTTCAGAACATTCGGAGCTCAAACCAGTACTTACTTGGAAAGCACCTATTATTCAAATCAAGAAACTTCGCAAAGGCGATGCTGTTGGCTATGGCCGCAGTTTCATTGCAGATAAGCCCATGACAATTGCAACCATCCCCATTGGCTACGGCGATGGTTTTTTACGCATGTATCATCACGTTGGACTTGGTTACAAAGGGAAACGCGTACCAGTTGTTGGCAATGTTTGTATGGATCTATTAATGATCGATATCAGTCAAACTCCAAATCCCCAAGTTGAGGACGCGGTATATATTCTTGGAGATGGCCACCATGGTGAAGCTGACGCCAATGAATTTGCAAAAGTTGACCAAACCATCAGCTATGAAGTACTAAGTAGAATCGGTAGCCGGGTGCTCCGTATGCAAACGTGATGGTTAAATACGTACATACATTTTTACAAACAATCGGGCGAAACGTCTTAAGCTTTTTACCTTGGATATGTCAGCAAACTTTAGAGCTCGGCAAGTTCTTCCTTTTTCTTAAAAACACCGTTCGATTGATTCATCCCAAACGCTTGCGCTACAACTTGGTCATGTCCCACCTCAAACTGATGGGCGTGGATTCTTTTTTCATCATTGGGCTAACATCGATTTTTACTGGCATGGTCATGGGACTTCAGATGGGTCGGGCGTTTGAGCTTTTTCAAGCAGAAACTTTAACTGGCGCGGTAGCTGCTATTGCCATTTCCAAAGAACTCGCACCTGTATTGGCTTCGCTGATGTTCACGGCTCGGGTCGGTTCATCGATGGCGGCGCAACTTGGCACTATGCGCGTAACGGAACAAATCGATGCCATGAGCGCCATGGCGGTTAACCCCATGGATTTTTTGATCCTGCCCCGTTTTTTGGCAGCAATTTTAATTTTACCACTATTGACTGCATTATTTGATTATATTGGCATGCTTGGCGCTTATGTTGTGGGAGTCGAACTACTACATATTGATCATGCAGCTTTTATTGAACGAACCATCTATTATATGGAAATCCCCTATATTGTTGAGGGCATGTTTAAAGCTGCATTTTTTGGTCTGATCATCAGTAGCGTATCCTGCTACAAAGGGTTTTATGCACATGGTGGCGCTGAAGGCGTTGGACGTGCGACTACCCAATCTGTTGTTGTTTCATCAGTATGTATACTGGTGTCAGATTATTTTTTAACCGCATTGCTTTTTTAAACCATGATCTACACGCGTAATTTACATAAATCCTTTGGCAATCAACATGTCTTAAGAGGTCTAGATATAGAAATCAAAGCCAATACGATTACTTGTATTATGGGTGGTAGTGGCTCAGGAAAATCTGTCTTTATGAAATGTCTTATCGGACTATTGCAACCTGATGCAGGTGAAATTATCATTGACGGTCAGTCCATTATTGGCAAGCCCATGAAAGTCTTAAATGAGGTGCGAAAAAAAATTGGTATGCTTTTTCAAGACGCAGCCTTGTTTGACGATATGAACGTATTTGAAAATGTCGCTTTTCCTCTGGTTGAACATACACAAACACCTGACGATGAAATACAAGATCGCGTTATTGCCAAACTTCAAGAAGTTGGACTTGAAAACATTGAGCACAAACTTCCTTCTGAGCTTTCTGGAGGTATGAGAAAGCGTGTTGGTTTGGCCAGGGCACTGATGCTCGATCCTAAAATTGTTTTCTTTGACGAACCCACCACTGGTTTAGATCCAATTATGACCAGTCAAATTGGCGACTTAATTTTGCAAACTCATCAAAGATATGATGTAACGTTTATTATTATCAACCACGACGTAAATTTGAGCTATAAGGTAGCAGAGGAAATTGTGATGTTTGATCAAGGTGTTGTTGCTGATCGAGCAGCACCGAAGGATTTGATTCACTCCAACCACCCCTTTGTACATAAATTTTTGCAAGCCCACTTAGAGATGGAGAAGTATCGGTGACTCGAAAAAAACAAAACCTAGAGCTTTACGTCGGCATTTTTGCATTGTTTTCTTTTGCCGTTATCATTTGGATGTCACTTGAAGTCAACCGCAATGCAACCATCGCAGGCAAAACGCGTACCTATTATGCTGACTTCGATTCAGTTACCGGTTTGGTACCCAAAATCCCTGTTGAAGTTTCAGGTATCATCGCTGGCTATGTTGATGAAATTGAACTTGTCGATAACCATGCACGTATCAGCGTTGTGATGGACGATGATGTCACGGTCTATGAAAATGCAGCGCTTCTTATTCGTGACCGAGGTGTACTGGGAGATCGCTACGTTGTCTTATTACCTGGCTCTGAAAAACATCCGGTTGTTAAAGATGGTGGATTTATTACCCATACCCAATCGATGAGTGATTTTGAAAAACTCACCCAGAATCTCGCTGAAACTGCAACCATACTGCGTGAACTTGTACAATCTGATAATCCAGAAGGCGCTCTAGGTCAGACCATTGTTAATTTGCGTAACGTTACCGGCAAAATCGACGAAATGGTGGCGGATAACAAGGAAACCATCAACCGCATCATGGACAATGTCGATTCGCTCACCCATCAAATCGATCAGATTTCCAAAGAAAATCGCAAACAAATACATGCAATGATTAACTCTTTTAGTGAAGTTGCCAGTTCACTGCGCGCCTTAATGCGTGACGGAGGTGATATTGACCAAGCCGCCTATAGCCTGCGTGAAACCATGGAAACCGTCAATGAAATTGCCGACAAGCTTAAAAGAGGAGAAGGCACCATTGGGCGTTTGCTACACGATGATCAAACCGTTGATAGTCTCAATGAATCACTCGATGGAATCAATCAAACACTTGGATTGTTTCGCCGTGTTGAGCTCAAATTTCGTTACCGAGGGGAGTTTTTGACCAGTTCATCTGAGTTTCAAAACCAATTTGGTATCTTTGCCTATGTAGCGCCAGACAAGTATTTCCTGTTTGAATTTGTAGATGCACCTGTGGGTGAAACCAATGTCATTGATACTATCATTGAATCTGGTGGGACCAGCACTACGACACGCAGTATTCAAACCGATAGCAGTTTGACCATTACTTTCATGATGGCCAAACGTATTCATGATGCTTCTCTACGCGTAGGTCTTATTCGTAGTCATGGTGGTGCAGGATTGGATTGGTATTTCTTTAAAGATCGTTTTGTTCTTTCTGGAGAAATGTTCAATTTAAGCCGGCCAAACGATAACCCGATGATACGGGTATATGGTACAGCAAGGCTATTTAATCACTTCCTTGTTACTGGTGGTATCGATGATTTAATGTCTGATAACGGTCGACGCAGCCCATTTATCGGTCTTGGTTTAAGCTTTACCGATAATGATTTTAAAGCTTTACTGCCAGCCTTACGCGGTGGCATATAATATAAATGTAATAAACCTAAACCGACAATAATAAGGTTGACTCCGCTGAACAGAATGCTAATGGTGGCTTGTTTTTTACAGTCTTAGGAGTTTATGATGTCTTTAGTTACCCCACAACGCGCATTGATTAGTGTTTCTGACAAGTCGCATCTCGAAGAACTGGCGCAAACTTTAACCCAATATAATATTGAAATTCTCTCCACCGGTGGTACCTACCAA
>JAGRMV010000102.1 GCA_020441045.1 Deltaproteobacteria bacterium
CATTAACTGTTTGGCCAGGTCCATTTTGGTCTTGCCTTCCTTGACATACGTTCCACTCAAACGAGAAACATATTTAGGATCAAAGACTGCTTTCATCGGTTTGATGTCGGAAATATCCTCGCGAACATCTTCAATCAATCCTGGGAAAAGAACATGATTACGTTTGGCCACTTCGTAGCAAGAGTCCTCAAATAAATCCCAGCCACCAAACTCGATATCCTCAAGATTAGCCAATGGCACAAAATCTTTGATTTTCGGATTGCGATTATCTGTGCGTTTGCCAAGGCGAATATGCCCCATTTGGGTAAGTGATCCAACTGGATGACCTAGTCCTCGAATAACGGCTTTTGTACCAATCATGAATGTAGTCGATACTGCGCCTAAGCCCGGGGTTAAAATTCCTAATTTACCTGTTGCTGGTTTTATTTTTGATTCAGACATATTTGGTTCCCTTTCAAGATTGCCCGAAAGGTATACAATTGTCTGCTAAATGTCTACTTCATTTGATGATCGCAGCAGCTTATAAGCTTATTTTCATACTGATATCGACTGCCACAGCCGAATGGGTTATTGCGCCAATAGATATAAAATCAACTGCTGACGCTGCCAGCACAGGCAATTGTGCTTGGGTAATACCACCTGAAACTTCAATCGGAACTCTCCCGTCGATACGCTCTTGGCATGCTTGAATTTGCTGCAGATTCATGTTGTCCAATAACAAGCGATCTGCACCAGAGACAATCGCGGGTTCGATCTGCTCTATATCTGCGATTTCAACCACTAGGTAGGTTTCTGGATATGTCGCCTTGGCTTTTTGGACTGTCAGCGCGACATCACCCCCGTTGGCTGTGATGTGATTGTCTTTGATCATCATTTGATCATCTAAACCCATACGGTGATTGTTTCCTCCCCCACATCGTACAGCGTATTTTTCAAGGGCGCGGTAATGTGGGAGCGTTTTACGGGTATCTAAAATACGGGTTTGGGTATTTGCAATAGACTCTACATAATGATGGGTTAACGTAGCAATGCCAGAAAGTCGTTGCAATATATTCAAGGCTGTTCGCTCACCTTGGAGCAAAGCATGGACGGATCCGGAAACTGTTCCAAAAACTTGCCCTTGTTCAATGCGATCACCATCGTGAGCAGTAAATATAACGCTGACATGAGGGTCTAACAGCATAAACACGCGCTGAGCAAGGTTGATACCGCAAACCGTGATGTTTTGTTTGGCCAAAAAACGGCCTTGACCTTGTATCTCGGGATCTATTGTCGATAAAGTTGTCTTGTCACCTTCGCCGATATCTTCTGCCAATGCATCCTTAATCCACTGATCTGGTACAAGTTGTTCAAGCATGGCAAAAAATATATGCGCTACTCAAGATCAATTTTCTTTTCAAGCACCCATTGCCCCACTTTAAGAGCAATAAACAAAGCATTATCTCCTGGTTTGACCGGTGCTTTGAGTTTTTTGCCTTTGTCGAGCACGATATCACGAATAATAACATCATCGCCGATTTTAAGGGTCAAGTGTAATTTGGGCAATTCAGATTTGGTATTACGTGTTTCAGACTTAGGTTTGCCGACTTTGCCTTGGCTTAAGGCACCTGTTCGAATGCTGATGGTCTCGTCAAGACGCCACTCTTCATCATGGTGCAAATCAACTTGGTCGTTCAAGGAAACCGGTTGAATGCTCTCATCTGCTGAGATGATTTCAAGCATATGTGACCCGACAAGAATTTGGTCACCGACTTTGAGTTTTTCACGCTGAGATTTGGTACCATTGATCAAAATAGCATTTTCACTATCTTGGTCCTCGATATAATAGTCTCCACCTTCATAGACGATACGGGCATGCGAGCGAGAGACTTTGTTGTCATCTAGGACAATGTGATTCTCTGGCATTCGACCAATATAGGTCACATGAGGATCTAAGCGAATGATTTTTAAAATTTCTTTGTTGAGCCGAACACGTACACCAAAAGGAGCTTGAGAAATTTCTCCTTCGATCATACTCCAAATGGATCGCTCATTTTTATCATCTCGAGAAATAATGTCCTCCTTGAAAAAACATTGGTAAACCGGAGGATACCATTTATGATGTGTGAATAACAATATTTTTTTATTCACTCAAGGGACTATACAAAATAGACCTTGAGTCAAGTAACCAAAGGAAGCACCATGGTACAGTTTTTTCGAAGGGAGCGTTTAAAACGAGCTTGTAATCGACTATTAAACTCCCATCAATACACATTGGCTTTAGAAAAGGCCCGTGAAGGCCACAAGCTTTTCCCAAAAGATGCTCATTTTCAGATTTATGCTGTCTGGGCATTGATTGAAAATAAACAGTTAACCGAAGCTTTAGAAAAAGTTGAAACTGCCTTGACCGAATTTTCTCATCATCAAGTTTTACTGAATCTAAAAGGTGAAATTTTATTTAAATTAGGAGATTTGGATCAGGCACTTGCATGCTTACAGCAGGTCTATCAAGAAGCCCCAGACAATTTACATACTGCCTACATCATGGGACAGGTTTTTGTGGCCAAAGGCGATCTGGACCAATCCAGCAAGTATTTTGAGAGTATTTTGCAATATGATCCCAAAATTTTGCAAGTACGTCTTTTGTCTATGGCAGAGCGCTATATTTATGAAATGAACCAAAAACGGTAACCATGGATTCAGTCAATATTCACGTCTTAGAAGATGTAAAGCTTACGCCCTTTCTTGAAAGATATCGTAAAAGCGCGCCTGAAACGGAAGCTTCTTTACAGTCTGCCATCAAAAAAATTTTGAAGGAAATGTATGATATCGTACCTTGCGAATCTATTTTTTTGCTTTTGGATGATCCCATCCAAAACTTTGCCAAAGTCTCGCCAAGAAATTTGACCTATATTGCTGGTGTTGGGCATTCAGCGCAGGATCTATTAGGATTAAAAACCGTCACCAATCAAGGGTTGATTTCTCAAACCTACAATTTTGGTTCGCTGTCTGTGCTCAAAGCCAGTGAACATGAAAAAATTGTTTTAGATAAATTGCATTTACCTTCACCGGTAGAAAGTGCCATCTGCGCGCCGATCAGAATTGAACCGACCATTGGGGTTCTGACCTTGGTCAACAAAAAAGAAGTCGTTGGGTTTACCATCAAAGATGTTCGTATGGTCAATATTCTATTGGGATATTTGCAAATGACCATTCAAAATGCCATTGACACCAAAAAAATTCATGAACAAACCAAGCGTGATAACTTAACAGGGCTGTACAATGATCGGTTTTTTCATCAGCAACTCGAAATTGAAATCAAAAAAGCACATAAAAACAATACACCACTGTCGCTCATGTTCTTGGACTTGGATCATTTTAAAAATATCAATGATCAATATGGCCATCTGGTAGGCAGTCAAACCCTCAAAGAGATAAGCTTTGTCATCCGAGAATATATGGAAGATGAAAATGCGATTTTAGCTCGCTATGGTGGAGATGAATATGTCGCGATTCTTCCTAATATCAAGCTTGAGCAAGCCGTGCATATGGCAGAGCAGGTTCGCAAAAGTGTCCATGAAAAAATGTTCATGGTCAACGATGGCAGTCAAGACCAAGCCATGATTACATTCAAAGGGGTCATTTCTACAAGTATAGGCGTGGCTTCCTTACATGATCATGTGCCTTATCTGAATGATATTACGCAACGTAAAAATCTATTTATCCAAATGGCGGATAAAGCCATGTATAAAGCCAAAGACTTGGGCAAAAACCAAGTTTGTATTGCCAGTCAGATTGCGTCTGAATGAAAATTCAACTGACAAAAAAGCGGGAGCTGCGCCCTCCTGCAATCATCGCCTCTTTTGTTCGAAGTTCAGGCCCTGGTGGGCAAAATGTCAATAAGGTAGCGACCAAAGTTCATTTGAGCGTCGCTTTGCCTGCGCTTGAAAAAACATTGGAGCCCAATGAGTATCTCCGCTTGACCCAAAAACTACACAACCGTATCGACCAATCTGGTTATCTGTCGATCTATTGCGATGAAACGCGCCAGCAAAAACGAAATCTTACTCTCGCTTTGACTCGTATGGAAAAGCTCATCCGCAACGCCATCATTCTTCCCAAAAAAAGAAAACCAACCCAACCCACCAATGCCAGTATTGAGAAGCGCCTCAACAAAAAAAAACAACAATCCGAAAAAAAACAAAGCAGAATGAAGATCAGATAATTACCAATGATGCTAAATGCGCTTTGACCATTTCTGCCAATTTGTTTTTGGCTTCTTTGGAAGCCCAAGCCACATGCGGAGTAAGAATGACACGAGGAGAATCTTTGATCGAGAAGATTGGACTGGTTTCTTGCAGCGGCTCTTTTGTCTGCACGTCCAAACCGAGGTAAAGGTTTTTTTGCTGAAATGCTGCGATCAAATCTGTTTCAACCATCACTGCCCCTCTGGCAACATTGATCAATATTGTATCCGGCTGAATGTGTTGTAAAATGCTTTGATCGATCATATTTTTCGTCTGCTCGTTCAAAGGGCAATGTATTGAAATGATCTGACTGCTGGCAAATAATGTTTCTAAATCAACCCGCTGACAATCCTGCTGGGTGTTCTTGCCACTGGTAGAAGTATATTGGGTTTTGCATCCAAAACTTCGAGCCAATTGCTCTACCCTCTGACCAATATTGCCAAAACCGATAAGCCCCCATGTTTTTTGGTGGATATCAGTAATGGGCAGCCCCGTCCGCACACAAAACAAATCCTGCGACCAGTGCCCCGCCTTGGTCCATTGATCATATGGCAGCAAACTTCGGGATAAGGCAAGCACCATCGACAATGTATGCTGCGCCACGGTTTGCGTGGAATAATCAGGACAATTTCTCACTTCAATTTGATGCGCCTGACAATAGTCAACATCTATGTGGTTGGTTCCCACAGCTGTTGCTATGATCATACGCAAATGCTGTGCATGCATAAGAATATCTTTGGGTAACGCCGTTCGTGTCGTGACAATCACTTCTGCCTTTGCCACTCTCACGGCAAGATTTGAAAAATCTGATACTCCATACTCTTGATATTGGCACTGATCTGATAATCTTAAAGGATCTGGTTCTGCACTAAAAGATTCTCGGTCAATAAAAACAAGTTTCGGTTGATGCATAAGGACCTTTCATTACCTTTTAACGACTAGAAAACCAAATCTTTACAGCATATCCATAGGCTTGCTGAGACAGCCTTTTCAAGGTATAAGTGCCGTGCAATGAGCGCAATTCCTGCTAAAAAACGTACCTTTCAGAAGAAACCAGACTGGATCAAAGTCAAGCTGCCTGGTGGAGATGAGTTTAAACGCATTTCCAAGATGCTGCGTGAACGCAATTTATTTACGGTCTGTGAAGAAGCTATGTGCCCCAATATTGCCGAATGTTGGTCAGGTGGTACAGCCACGCTGATGATCATGGGGGAAAAATGTACCCGTGGTTGCCGATTTTGCAATGTCAAAAGTGGCATTCCCGATACCCCTCTGGACCCTTTGGAACCAGCAAAATCAGCTGAAACCGTAGAGCTAATGAATCTTGAGTACGTTGTTATTACTTCGGTCGACCGTGATGAACTAGAAGATCAAGGTGCTAGCCATTTTGCCAAAACCATTGAGTTGATTCACAAACGAACGCCGCATGTGTTGGTCGAAACTTTGATCCCAGACTTCCGTGGCAACATCGACTGTTTGCAAACCATTTCCCATGCCAAACCCGATGTACTGGCACACAATGTAGAAACTGTGCGTCGTTTGACACCGTTTGTAAGAGATCAACGAGCAACCTATGATCAATCATTGATGGTTTTGCAAACCATGAAAAAACTTCGAGAAAATCAGTGGACCAAATCATCCATCATGTTAGGACTTGGCGAAACGCAAGAAGAATTGCTTGAGACCTTTCAAGACTTACGCGATCATGATGTTGATTTTTTGACTCTAGGACAATACTTGCAACCATCACGTAAACACCTAGAAGTAAAAAAGTTTTATACACCTGAAGAGTTCAAAACATTAGAACAAAAAGCACTCACATTTGGCTTTAAATACGTTGCTTCTGGGCCACTGGTCAGAAGCTCCTATCGTGCAGGAGAATTTTTTATCTCTAACATGATTAAACAAAATAGAAATGGACAGGAATTACCCGTTGTATAGTATGGCGGCATATTTTTTATAGAGAGGAATACATAGATATGGCATTTGAATTCAATCTACCCGATATTGGTGAAGGCGTCACTGAAGGTGAAATCGTTTCTTGGCTTGTACAAAAAGGTGATACCGTAACCGAAGATCAACCCATCGTTGAGGTCATGACGGATAAAGCGACCGTAGAGATTGCATCTCCAAAAAATGGTGTCATTGCAGAAATTATCGGTAATGAAGGTGAGACCATTGAAGTAGGTAAGCCTTTGGCTATGATCAATGAAAATGGGGCTTCGACATCGGCTACATCTACGAAAGATACTGTCCCCTCTTCTCCGGCGCCAGTTGAAGTTACAGAAAATGTCACCCCTATTGCAACGGCCACAAAACAAAGTGCAGCCACCGCAACCGCAGAACATGTATTGGCCGCTCCAATCACGCGTAAAACAGCTCGCGAAATGGGTGTTGATATCAATAGTTTGCCTGGCTCAGGTCCGCTTGGTCGTATTACCATGGAGGATGTTAAAAATGCAGCTAGTGGCAAAATCAACATGCCCACCACGCCTACAGCCAAACCTCAACAGCCGGCCGCCATGTCAAATACACCAGCTCTGGCCATCCCCACGCGTGCAATCACTTCGGAAAAAAGTGAGACGCGTATTCCAGTCAAGGGAATTCGCAAGAAGATTGTTGAAAATATGCGCAAGTCATTGGACCATGCCGCACATTTTTCACATATGGATGAACTTGATGCCACCAATCTGGTCGCTGCTCGTGGTAGATTGAAAGAAAAAGCGGCGCAATACGGAGTGAAACTGAATTACTTGCCTTTCGTGGTCAAAGCTTTAGTGGAAGCCTTAAAACTCTACCCTCGCTTGAATGCTTCGTTTGATGAAAGCAGTAATGAAATTGTTGAAAAACACTATTATAACATTGGTGTAGCTGTTGCGACCCAATCAGATGATTTAGTTGTACCTGTCATTCATAATGCCGATCAAAAGGGCTTATTGCAAATTGCTTCTGAGATCAAAGAGCTTGCAGACAAAGCCCAAACCAACAAACTCACCCCTGGTGATTTTGCTGATGGCACTTTTACCGTTACCAGTCTGGGCACGTTTGCTGGGACATATGCGACTCCGATCATCAACTACCCAGAGATGGGGATTTTGGGCTTTTACAAAATTGCGCCTCGTCCTGTCGTTAGAGATGGGGAAATTGTTGCGCGTCAGATGGCCAATATTTCTTTTTCAATTGATCATCGCATTGTCGATGGTTACCTTGGAGCAAAATTTACCAAAGCTTTTATTGAATTTTTGGAAAATCCAGAAATGTTATTGATGTTTTAAGAAAGAGAGTGTGTTTTGAAAAAAATGGAAAAAGAAATCGTTGTCATCGGTGCAGGTCCTGGTGGTTATGTCTGCGCTATTCGTCTTGCCCAGTTGGGTAAAGATGTTGCTTTGATTGATAAAGAA
>JAGRMV010000103.1 GCA_020441045.1 Deltaproteobacteria bacterium
TGTGCCTGAATATTGGTTTTTTCTGTTTTTGGGAACTGCAATTCATTAAATCTCTCAATGATACATGTATTAAGCAAGCGGTCCTCGAAAGATTGGTCAGTAATTTTGGTTTTTGCTGGTGTGCCTGAAGGGGTGATTGTAAAGGTGATGGTTAGATCTACTTTTAGATCTGGTGATTCTGAAAGACGATTTTCATAGCATCCTTGCATCATAGGAAATTTTTCCGCAATAAAAGCCTTGATGACTGCTATATCGACTTGCTTATAGTTTTTTTGTGATGTCATGTATGATTCGATTGTCGTTGCAGCAATTTCTTCTTGCGACTGAAAGGTTAGATTTTTTACCTTTTGCGTTTGACCGAGCATAGGGGCATAGGCATGGTCTAGTTTCATATCGGATTGTTTGGCATCAAAATATGCGGCAATGACTTTGGGAGATATCGAGTGGTGCATTTTCTCTACATTGGCCATTGTTTTTTTGAATGAGGGCGTGTAGGTCTTCTTGAGCCGGTAATCGATAGACTTTATACAAAAATGTCCCATAGACTGAACGCTTCGTATACTTGAGTTGACTAAGCTTTGGCATGCTTGTTTTGTTTCGACGGATGGAAATTCTTGCAAGCTCATGGCTAGTCTTTTTAAGACAATCGGTGATTGATCTTCAATGCCTTTGATAAGAAAAGGGAGAACCTGTTTATCTCCAACGATAGATAGTATCCAAAACGCCATAGCTCGCTGTTTGTCGTAGGGAGAAGAAAATGCATGTAGAGCCCATTCAGAGATCAAAAAAGACTGTCGGTGATTCCACAAAACCACTTTGATAACCTGTTGTTCTTGCGCGGACAATACGTGATGAAAACAAATATATAGTAGACTCTGAATGATTTTTTGATCAGGAATATGGGCCATGGCTTCCAGTATGGAGATGCGCACAGCTTCTTCATCTTCATTTTCAAATGCTTGTTCGAGATAGGGCGCCATGCTTCCATTACTAATTTTGCCAAGTTCCTGGGCTGCAGCTATTCTTGCCTTAAAACTCGATGCTTGTATAAGTTGGTCATATAAAAATTCGACTCTTTGAACAGATGATGCCCATACCGATGTTGAGCTAACGATAAAAAAGGACAAAGCGAAGGTAATCAATACAGTAAATAGTTTTTTCATAGGTGCTCTTGTACGATAAGGTCTATGGATTGCTTGATTTTGGCATGCTGAATATGGTTCGGATTTTCCCAGATCTCATTGCCTGCTTCGTTTTCAGCTTGGATTTGAATCCTATTATCAATATTTTTGAGTTGAAAAACACTAAGAATACGAATCTCACCATGTTCAAAGGATAAAGTTAGGCGATAGGCGCCCATATGGGGCTGGGTTGATATCGAATATTGAAATATTTCTTGATGATCATGTGATTGGATCACACCTTTATAAAAGCTTACTATATTGTCTTGCCCAAACGGGATAGATTTTTTTTGAACGTTGACAAGTTTCATATACTGATTAGACGAAGGATATGATATTTTTGCTTTTCGATCAATGACAAAACAGAAAACAGACATAAAGCACCAATGGACATATGATGGTGCGTCATTGCGACTTGATCAACTCTTGGCAAAAAAATTTCACGGGATATCGAGGTCTTATTTACAAAATCTGATTCATGAGCAGAAAGTTAGAGTCAATGGAGCTTTTGGGAAAAAAGGAACTGTTGTGCATGATCAAGATGTTGTATCAGTTGATCCTTTTACCCATCCAAATGATAGAGTGATAAGTTCTCCAAATGAGCCAGTTTTGCATATTGTTGCTGAAAAAGAGCACTATCTTGTGATCGATAAACCTGCCGGACTTCCCACCCATCCGAATGATTTTCAAGATTTGCAATGTGTTGCCAATCACTTTATTGGATTGTATCCAGACTCTTTGCACGTTGGGGAGGATGCTTTGCGTCCAGGTATTGTGCATCGGCTCGATACGTATACATCGGGTTTATTGATTGTTGCCAAAACCCAAGAAGGTTTTAAAGCATTTAGGCAATTGTTTGATCAACGGAATATTCAAAAAACATATCAGGCATTGGTTTTAGGGAATGTATACCCGGATGATATTGAAATTGATACACCCTTAGCACATCATCATAAAAATCCACGCAAAATGGTCGCCCTTATCGATGATCGTGTAGAATATCGCTCAAAAATACGTGAAGCCAAAACTATGGTTCATGTTCGAGAGCGGTTTGATCAAACTACTTGGATAGATGTAAAAACCCTCACTGGTAGAATGCACCAAGTTAGGGTTCATATGGCATCGATCGATCATCCATTGGTAGGTGATCAGGTTTATCAAAACCAGCGACAAAAACAACAGGACCAATATGGGCTAGGGCGGCATTTTTTGCATGCATCAAAGCTTGTTTTCATAGATCCCTGGACAGGATTAGAAATTATTTTGCGATCAAACCTGCCTTTCGAACTGCAGCAGTGTATTGATACCATCAAAAAGCAGGCGATGGTGTAGTGGATCTTATCTCCCTATGATGAAGTTGTTTTCTTATAGATATTGGTTATAATCTGTTTTTAGTCGCTATGAGTTATGTAAAGAAAACACCATTGGAAGGAGACCTGCAAGAAGTTTGGTTGCCTCATATTTTTATTAAGATTCTCATGATGAATCTGACGGGGATATTGCAGTTAGAATTAGAAGATCGTAAGTCCGAGATCTATTTTAGAAAAGGGCAGGTCGTACATATCAAGTCCAATCATAAGGAAGACAGGTTTGGACAGTTTTTGGTCAAGATTGGCGTTTTACAAGAAATTGATATTGAAGAAGTGCTAAAAAAACAGAAAGAGTCCCCGTCCCTTAAATTTGGTGACCTGTTGGTTAAACTGCAGTTGGTGGAACCCCATTTATTGCTCCAGTATTTAAACGAGCATCACTCTGAAAGACTATACTATGTGTTTGAACACAAAATTGGATCTTATCGTTATGTAAAAAATTCGCAATGGAGTGAAGAGGTTTCTATTTTTGAAATTCCGACACATAAGATTTACTTTGAAGCCGTTGAGAGGTTTTATAGCATCGAGGAAATTCGCGAGTATATTGACCTTACAGATGAATCTTTTGTGCAAAAAAATAAGGCGCACCGTATTGATTTTCCACTTCCACCGCTTCCATCTAAAGTTTTATATTCGATTCAAGAAACAGTATCTATTGAAAATTTGACCAAGAAAGTCAAGCAACCCAAGGAAAAACTATTTCCCATTTTATTTGTTCTTGTGATTGCGAACTGGATTGAGATGGTTTCAGATGAGCATGGATCGAGAAAAGTCCATTCAGGGAAAAAGGTGAGTGATCTTACCAGACAACAAATTGAAATTGAGTATCCTAAATTTTTAAAGAAAAACTATTTTGAGATTTTTTCAGCGCCATTGCAGTTGAATCCCCAAAAGGTGCAAACCAATTTCTTTAATTTAATGAAACAATACTCTGAATATGAGGGTACAGAAAAGGGTGATCAAATTTTGCAGTGGTTAAAAGTTGGTTACCAGGTTTTGATGAATAAAAATCTTCGACTTCATTATATCAAACGACTTAAAATGCTAGATGGCAACAAAGACAAACTGATGGATGATCGTACTTTCTTTCATGGCCTTTACTTGTTGATAAAAGGCAATGAGGGTGAGGCCGGCAAGAAGTTTGAACAAGTTCATAACAAGCACCCTAAAGATGGGATGTATAGGGCTTATTTTTATGCGACGGCCTACCAATTAGATCCCAATAAAGAAAACCTGCAAAATGCCCTTAAAGAATTTGAAGAACGTCAAAACTTGGTTCGCTCAGAACCGTATTTGGCAGTTGTGTATGCCAACATTTTGGTGCTTACCAAAAAAGCAGATCGTGCTGAAAAAATTCTAGAAAACATGATTGAGCGTGAGCACGGATACCTCCCCGCTCAGCAACTATTAGATAGTATTCGTTTCGAACGCGCCAAAATAAATAAGGAAAAAGCTGAGGCTAATAAAGCTCCTGAATCTGCATTAAAAAAGCTTTTGTTTACAAAAATAGGTGGTTCCAAGGAGGGGGAGGACGAAAGTGATGAAATTGAAAGTGAAGAAGAGGAATGATTTTTTTTGTGTGAAGTCAAGTATCGAAGGGTAAGTCAATAAGCTCGGCTTACCCTTCGAAAAGTGTTCTCGCTAGAAACTAGATAGTCGAACGATCAGATCTTTGAGCCTGTTTGAGTAGCCCCATTCATTGTCATACCAAGATAGAATCTTTACCATTTTGCTACCGAGCGTCTTGGTTGCGATTGAATCAAAGATCGATGAATGTGGGTTCTGCAGAACATCTGATGAGACAATCGGATCTTCACAGTATTCAACAATATTGGCCATATCTGTTTGTGCAGCTTTTTTTACTGCCTGATTGATTTGTTCAGCAGTGACATCTTTCTCTACAGTTACAGTCAGATCAACAATGGATCCATTGACGACTGGAACACGTAAGGCAATGCCATCGATTTTACCATTGAGTTCGGGGATGATTTTGCCAACTGCAGCCGCCGCACCTGTAGTGGTTGGAATGATATTCTGCGCCGCTGCTCTGCCTCTGCGTGGATCACTGTGAACCATGTCAATGACGCGTTGATCATTTGTATAGGCATGCGTCGTAGTCATGAACGCTTGCTGGATGCCAAAGTTTTGATGAATAATTTTGGCGATAGGTGCAAGACAGTTCGTCGTACAAGAAGCATTTGAAATGATTTTATGCTCCTTTTGTAGTTCAGTGTCATTAACGCCCATAACAATAGTCGCGTCTATTGCGTCTTTTGCTGGAACTGTCAGTAAAACTCGAGATGCACCGGCGGTGATGTGTTGCTCCAGTTGTTCTCTTTTACCGAATACACCGGTGGATTCGACCACAATGTCAATTCCTAAATCTTTCCAAGGAAGGTCAGTAATATTTTTCTCGTGAAAAATTTTGGATTGTCCTTTAGAGGTGACCAAAATGTTATCATCAACGGAGATGTTTTCTGGAAATCTTCCTAAGATGGTGTCATACTGAAGCAAGTATCGCATCTGCTCGGGCGTCATTAAGTCATTGATGGCGACGACCTCGATGGACTCACTTGCCTGATGTAAAATACGGAATAAGTTTCTACCAATTCTTCCAAAACCATTTATTGCAATACGCATATTCATTCTCCTTGCATGTCATTCATGAATCAGCCGTTGGGCCTGAATGATACATATCTAAACTTCTTTGATTTTTAAAGTAAATTACAGGGCAAAAGCTCACTTTTTGAGGTGATCTTGCCTATTTCTCTGCATGTACTGTGATTTCTTGCATGATCCAGTAGGGATATTGAAACCCTTCCGACAAAGAGCGAAAAAAACCTACATGTCCGCCATATTTCGTCGCCATAATTTTGAGAAATGGGTTGCTGGTTATGGCTTTAGGTGTGAAGTCTTCTGGTGAAATAAAGGGATCATCCAGTGCATAAATAATACTTACTGGCGTTTGAATGCTGGATAAGTGAAAAACCGAGCTATTGGCGTGATAGTAATCAGCTGGAGTAGCATAACCATGAAAGGGACAGGTAAAGAGCTGGTCAAATGTTTCGATTGTTGATGCCTGACACACATTTTGCCAAGCTTGAAAAATATCGGGGTGTTGTCTGTATTTGTCTTGAAAAAGTTGAATGAGCTTACGTAGAAAATATTATCGATAGATCCATTGTGAGGGCGCATCAATGCGCTGAACACTTTTTTGTAGGTCGGTCACTGGACTGACAACCACAGCTGTTGTGATTTCTTTTGGTGTTTTGAGCCATTGTAAAATCAAATTCCCACTAAAGGAAAATCCGACCCAATGTGTCGTTTTATACGATGGCCTAAAGTGCGCTAATACAGCGTCGAAAAAGTCGCTGTCTCCAGCATGATAAAGGTAGGGTGAACGATCTTGGTTGCCTGGTAAAGATAAACAGGCGACATCATAACCGTATGATAAAACAGTACGCGCAGTCCGCATGAGATAAGCCGAATCAGTTTTTCCTCCAAGTCCGTGAAAAAGTAGAACTAGTTTTGAAGAGCCCTGATGAAATAGCTGGCAGAGTGATTTTTTTTTGTCATCGATTGTGATTTCGAAGGTCCGTGAGGCTGAAAGCTGATCTGTTTTAAAGATACTGCCTACAATGGTTTGAAAATGTCTATTTTTGATCCATCCGGATGGTTCAAATGAAGAAAATTCATGGTCATGCAGTTGTGTGGAGGGGGAGAAAGTTTTAAAGAAATGAGTCATGGTTACAAGATGGATTGGTTTATGGTATAAGGCTTCACGTTGCAAGAAGCAAATTCTATGACCCAAAGCAAAGCCATAAAACAAGAATCCATTTTACGTGATTACTACGAGTTGGGAAAGCCGAGAATTACTATGTTTGTCTGCATGACTGCGATGGCATCTTTTTATTTAGCTTCGACCAATGGCGTAGCAGTGGATCGGCTGATTTTTGCGACAATTGGGATTTATATGGTTTCATTTGGATCTTGTGTATTCAATCAAATTATAGAAATCCGTATTGATCAGCGTATGCACCGTACACAGAACCGTGCATTGCCCACATATAGGGTGCCACTTCTACACGCATGGCTACTTGGCATGATAACGACTTTGTTGGGACTATTGATGATGTTCTTTCAAGTTAATACTGCAGCAACACTTTGGCTGTTGGCAGCTTGGTGTGGATATGTTTTGATATACACCCCTCTAAAAGTAAAAACGACTTTGAATACCCTTGTGGGGTCAGTCGTCGGCGCGTTACCACCAATTGTGGGTTGGGTCTCTGCACGTGGACGATTAGGGTTCGAAGGGGTGATTCTTTTCTTAATTCTCTTTTTTTGGCAGCTACCTCATTTTTTGGCCATTTCTTGGATGTACAGGGATGACTACGCGCGTGCAAAAGTAAAAATGATTACCAGTGTTGATCCTGCTGGTATACTTACACCACGACAAGCCTTTTTATACACAGTGCTGCTTTTTCCGGTTGTGATGTTGCCGTTTGTCTTTTCGATGGCAGGATATATTTATCTGATAGGAACCCTTTTTTTAACAGCGCTGTTTACAAAGGCGGTTGTTGAATTCTGGAAAATTACAGATCAAAAAAATGCAAAACTTGTTTTATTGACTTCAATTATATATTTACCAGCAGTGTTTATACTACTGGTTGTCGATAAGGTGGGATGATTGCCATGGTCCTACTTTCTTTACAAAATATTTCGTTTACCTACCCGAAAGGGCCTTCAATATTTGAGTCAATGTCGCTTGATATTATGGAAGGTGAAATGCTTGGGGTTTTGGGGCCGAACGGGTGCGGCAAGTCCACTCTTTTTGATCTGATCACACAGTATCATAGACCCAAAGATGGTGTGATGCTCTACCGAGGGCTACCATTGGAAGAAAGTACGTTTTTTCAAGAAGTGGGTTGTGTCTTTCAGAATATTAGTTTGGATCCATATCTAACAGTCTATGAAAACTTATGGATGCAAGGCAGCTTATATAAGATACCTAGAAAACAATTGGCG
>JAGRMV010000104.1 GCA_020441045.1 Deltaproteobacteria bacterium
CACTGTTGTACGGAGAACCAATAACGATTTTATCTTCTGAGATGGCTACCGCGCTACCAAACTCTTCGTTGGTTTGACCATCAGAAGCATAAATTTTCTTACCTGTGCCCCAACTTCCGTTTTCGTAGACAAACATATAAGCCGCACCTGCCGCATTGGCTTTTTCATCTTCTTTGGGCGCGCCAACAACAATAACATCACCAGAGATAGCAACAGAAGCACCAAACTCATCCCCGGCTGCACCATCATATGCATAAAGCTTTTGCTCGTTGCCCCATACACCGTTTTCTAGAGTGTAGACAAAAGCTCCACCACTGAGACTACCCAAGTCATCATCATATTTAGCGCCGACGACAATGCGATTGCCAGAAATCGCCACAGCACTTCCATAGAAATCACTTGCAGCCCCACTTGATGCGATCGCCTTTAATTCACTATTGGAACGCTGTAATGTAACTTTGTAGGTACTAGATTGTCCCTTGTCGTTGGTTACAGTAATTTCTTTGACCACTTCTTGATCCAAACCAACCGTGACTTCCGTAGAAGTTAAACTGTTCACACCTAGACCGTTATTCACAGTAATATCTGCACCTTCGGCGTCACTGGCATAGTTGATCTCAACCTCATCTTGCAGCAAACGAAGATCTACGGTGTATGCAAAAACGTCCGGCTGAAAATCTGGTGTCAAAACCCCAGCTGAAACCGATAAAGTGGAAAGCGTGGGTGCACCCAATTTGGCTGACGCGCCACTGGTTGAAGATTCGCCTCCGCATCCAATGCTACCTAGAAGTAGTACAATTGCGCCCCATGATTTTACGATATTTGTCATTATCCCCTCCAATGGAAATGGTTGTTTCTAACTCCCCTGCCTGCAGAGTCGCCATGTCTGACGTAGGCCAGCTCTTATCTTACTAGGTCAAAAATGCCTACAGATTTCTATCGTGCAAATCTTTTAACATGTCGCGTCTAAAAAAACAAGGCTTTTATGGATTCTTGAAAAAGGCCAATAATACCTTTTAATACAATATGTTATTGATTGCGATTTTGATATTCTGCTTGCGTCATATCCCAAAAATCTTGATATGACTCTTGCACACCGGCCTGCTCAAGTGCATCTATGATGGCAGATTTGCCCATTTGAGGACTTCTGATTGCCGCTTTGACAAAATGGGCAAACGTCGGCAAACCGTAACCATGGCTGATAAACACGCCCATGAAATGGGCTATTTTCCGATAACTTTGCCACTCATTTGGCAGTATATCGTCTCTAAAAAAATACTCGGCTTGATCAAAACCTTCTTTATTGTGGATACGCAATACTTCACCAAGACAAGCAGTCATCTCTTTAAAGTCTTTATTTGCATCATCGCGATAGACATAGTTTTCTAAATGGGTAATTTCATGAATAAGGGTAAGTTTAGAAAAAAAGCTGTCACCACGTGCCAGGTTCTTTTGCCATCTTGGCCAATACAGTCGGACAATATTTGAGTCAACAATAGCAGCCGCACTCGAATGCTGCGTATCAATACTTGAATCACGCGCAATGTCAGCTTGCCCCATAATCACAAAGTCAACATACCGGACCGCAAAATCAATACTAGAGTCAACTTCTTCATACGCTTGTCTGGCCCAGTTTAATATTTGGGTAATATGAGCATTACTCATCTCATGAAAATTTTCTGGGTTGGACCATATCCGAAATGTCACTGCCCGGTGATTGGATTGAAATGTAATTTGATCTATCAATGTGATGGAGTGATTATAGTCCTGCGCATAATGTCGCAAATTGATCTGCAAGCCAGGAATGGTTTGTACAGACATAGGACCGCCTTTTACTTGAAGACCTGCAACAGTAGTATGCGCGATCGGCTGTACATCATTCTGTTGAGGTGGAGGTGAGAACTGCGCTGTCGTCGCTGTTTTTTGAGGTTGGTCAACAGATGCTATCGTTTCTTTCTTTTCCTGAACTTGCGCCGGTGGTGTCGATGCCTTCTTATCCAAAGAGACTGTGGATAAATTGGCGTTTGGCGTGGTAGTATTGTTGGCATGAGATATTTGTGCCTGTGGCGACTTATTAGATGATACTTCAATGGAAGGCGATGCTTTGGTGGAAGGGTTCACTGACCTCACAGGTGCCAAACGTTTGAATTTTTTGCCAGATAGGTCCACCGGTTGATCTTCATCAACAGGATCATTTCTAGCAGCGACAGGCTTGTTTTCATTGCTTGCTGCTGCGCTTGCAGCTAGGTCCTTTATCTCTTCAAGATCAGGAATAGCAATCGAAATATCAACAGAAGGTGCAGAAGCATTCCCCATTTGATCTTTGGCTTGGACAAAAAGAACAATGGTTTGGTCCGCCCAGGCCTGATCAATGCCCCAAACTAACGAGCTTATCTCCTTTGGCAACAGAGTGTCTAGATCAATTGTCACTTGCGTTTCGCCCTTGACCTCAGCCACTTGTTTTTCAGCTGTAAAAATGATGTAAACCATATCCTTTGCAATGGTTTGATCGTCTTCAGCGGCCTGCCATGACAGAGTAATAGAAGTTGTATCTTGTGTGACAATTTTCACGTCGAAAGGGGCAGTTGGAGCGTTATGATCTGGCTTTCTGTCTTCTTCCGGTTCTGGGACATCAACCACTTTAGGCAAGCTACTTTTATGACTTGTACTATGCACAGAAATATCTTCCTGATGACTTTGCTGACATCCCTGCAAAAGCATAAAAATCCATATACAGTAAAACCATTTCATTGCGCGATGCGCTACCTTATCAGAACTAGCGAATAAAATCGAGTGCGATTCGATGAAAAATACACCCTCCTTTCAGATTTTATCGACGTATTGCCTTTTTTACATTAGGCTCGCACCCATGTCAGATCAGGACTTTCGCTTTTCAGAAGTAGGACATCGTTATTTAGAGTATGCCAATCCGATGTCTATCGCCAAAATTCATGCTTCGATTGCATTGATGGGACAATACAAGCCTCGTCATATTTTAGACATTGGAGCCGGCAATTTGTATCTTTTAGATCAATTTGTTTCAACGTTAGACTGCGACGGAACAGCTCTTGAGTTACCTGGGGTAACCTCCGACGAAGCAAAACAGCGATATGGAAAAAAAATAACTCTGATCGAAACCGATGCACAGGAGTATTTCGAAAGCTTATCATCTCATCCCTTTGATGCTGCAATCTGTATGGGGGCGACCCACGCTCTAGGTGGGTTCAAGGATTGTCTGCGCACGTTGCAAAAACACCTCCCCCCTGCAAGTATGATCATCTTAGGTGAAGGCTATTGGAAACAAAAACCTTCAGCCGCATACATTGAGGCCATTGGTGGTCGTGAAGACGAGCTGATGTTGCATCATGAAAATTTACAATACATCGAATCGTTGCATATGACCCCTTTATGGTTTTCAGCTGCATCTTTAGATGACTGGGATCATTACGAATGGCAATATTCAAGAGCAATTGAGGATTTTGTCCAGCAAAATCCAACGCACCCACAATCCGATGCGTTTCATGCCAAAATCAAACATTGGAGAAATGCAGTATGGAAATGGGGTAGAGACACCATGGGATTTGGCATCTATGCCGTCCGCACATAGTTTGTCTTTAAAGTTATAGCGTACATCAAAAAATGGGCGCAATAAGCGGAATAACAAGAAACAAAGGTTGAATTATTTCCTGCAACGCTATAGATAAGCTCCTATGCAAGAAAACACAACTTATCTCAAAAATTATACCCCCCATCCTTTTCATATAGATCGGGTGCACTTACATGTCGACATCTATGCAGATCATGCGTTGGTTAACGCCGTCTCGCATGTTAAAAAGCAGGGCGAAGAAAACTTTCTTGAACTCACTGGTACCCAATTAGAGCTACTGGCTGTAGAAATCAATGGTAAGGCGGTACACAACTATGAACTTGATGAAAAAGTGCTCCGTATTCCAACCGATCTCAATGAATTCACCTTGACGATCAAGAACAAGATCAATCCATATCAAAACTTTTCTGCGGAAGGTTTTTATATCTCAGGAGATATTCTTTGCACCCAATGTGAAGCCGAAGGCTTTCGTCGTATTACTTACTATATTGATCGTCCTGACAACATGGCAACCTTTACCTGCACACTGTCAGCCGATAAAACAAAATTTCCGCAGCTCTTGGCCAATGGCGATGCAACGGATCGAGGTGAGCTCGAAAACAATCGCCACTTTGTTACCTGGGTCGACCCTTTTCCTAAACCATCTTATCTTTTTGCCATGGTCGCTGCCGATCTTGGCGTACTCAAAGATCAGTTTACGACTCGCTCAGGAAAGAATATCAACCTAGAAATTTATGTAGACCATGGCAGAGAGCAACAAGCCCAGCACGCCATGGACGCATTAAAAAAATCAATGCTCTGGGATGAGAAGCGCTTTGGTTTGGAGTATGACCTCAATACGTACATGATTGTAGCCGCCGAAACTTTTAACGCCGGTGCCATGGAGAACAAAGGTCTCAATATCTTTAATGCAGCCTATGTCTTGGCGGACCAAGAAATCGCAGAAGACCATGATTTTCACTTTATCGAACGCGTGATTGCACATGAGTATTTTCACAATTGGACAGGCAATCGTGTCACCTGTCGGGACTGGTTTCAACTGACACTCAAAGAGGGACTTACCGTCTTTCGTGATCAAGAGTTTACCTCTGATCATCATTCCCGCAGTGTCAAACGCATTGATGACGCGAGCATCATACGTGATGTGCAATTCAAAGAAGATACATCTCCTATGAAGCACCCTATCCAACCCCTAAGCTATCAAACCATCGATAATTTTTACTCGCCAACCGTCTATAACAAAGGTGCAGAAGTCATTCGTATGATTCATACCATCATTGGAGAAGAAAAATTTCAAAAAGGTATGCAAGCCTACTTTCAAGAAAATGATGGCAAAGCGGTGACCACAGAACAGTTCGTCGCTGCCATGGAAAAAGGATCCGGAGAAAACCTTACGCAATTTAGACATTGGTACCACCAATGTGGAACCCCCACTGTTCACGTTACACCGCAATGGAATGCAGACACGCAACAGTACAGCTTAACGATGACCCAATCCTTGCCGGAAGGCAATGATCGTTCCAACAACGATGTGGTGTTGGATATACCTATCAAGATGGCCGTTTTTGACCGAGAAGGCAAAGTCCAGGTCCCAGAGCAGATGCTTCGACTGCAAGAAAACGAACAAACTTTTACGTTTGCGCAAGTCACAAAGCAACCTGTTCTTTCCATCAACCGAAATTTTACAGCTCCGATCAAAATTGAACTTGAGGAAAACATCACAACGCGTTTGTCACAACTCACCCATGATGATGATCCATTTTGTAAATTCGACGCGGCCCAAACAGTCTATACCCAATCGATTCTGCAATATCGCGCGACAAAATTGTTTGATAACAATGTCTCCCAAGCCTTTTCTGCTTTGCTACAGCAAACCCAAGACCTTCCACTACTGGCAAAGCTATTGGCTGTACCGACGGAGTCGACATTGAATGAACACCTGGAGACCTACGATATTGACGGCGTGCATACAGCTCGTGTTGCTTTTCATCAATGGTTGGGGACCGAACTTTATTCGCAATGGGAAAGCTTGTATCACAGTCTTGCCCAGGAAGAATACAGCCATGACATGCTTGCTTCTGCCAAAAGACTCATTCGAAAAAAGGCTTTGGCCTATATGCTCTATGCCAACAAAGACAAAGCACAGCATTTGGCCCAAAACCAATTTGAATGTGCCAACAATATGACCGACAAAGTCCATGCCTTGTCCGCTCTTCTTTGGCATCAAGCTGATTTTGCCCAGCAAGCCAACGATGGCTTTTACAATACATATAAAAATAACACTTTGGTGTTGAACAAATGGTTCGGATTGCAAGCCTGTATGCCCATGGTAGACGCTAAAATACTAGATCAATTGCGCAGCATGGACACGTTTGATGCCAAAAATCCAAACAAATTGCGGGCGCTGTACGGATCTTTTACCGCTAATCTAACCTCTTTTCACCATGCAAGTGGCCAAGGCTATCAATATATGGCCGATCGATTGCTTGAAATTGATCAGTTCAATCCAAGTGTCGCTGGACGTTTGGCCAAGTGCTTTGGTGCGATCCAGAAACTAGACCCTGCGCGCAAAAGCAAACTGTTAAATATTTTAAAAACCATGACCGGAAAAGAAAGCATTTCAACCAACTTACAGGAAGTGATCGGATCTTTTGTTAAAGCAGCCTCGTAGCGCTATTACCATGACAAAAGCTTCAAAGTAGCATACTTAAGATCTATGGCATTGAAAGAATTCGGTTGGGACGACTGTTGGGAGTCATACCGGGAAAACCATTCAGACGAAAAAATCGGCCGCATTATTCGGGTTGAGCGTGGTCACATGTGGGTGCAAACCACAACTACACAAATTGCGTGTATGCTTTCAGGTAAATTTTATCACCTTGCATCCGAATCGATTGAACTACCAACCATTGGGGATTGGTGCGCTATGAGCGAACCTTTTATCAATGAAAGCAATCAAAACGCCGCCCTGATCGAAGAGCTCTTGCCTAGAAAATCCTGGATCTCCCGGGTCGCATCTGGATCAGAATCCAAACTGCAAATCATGGCCGCCAATGTAGATTATGCGTTTATCGTTTCTTCGAGTAACACTGATTTTAGTAGCAATCGTATCAAACGCTACGTCCTCTTGGCCCAAGCTGGCAATGTCACCCCGGTGATTCTGCTTTCTAAAATCGATGTCGATCCAGACTATCAAGTCAAACTGGCAGAGCTGCAGGAAAAATTTGTGGATCTGTATATTTTAGCGACCCGAAGCGACGATCGGCAGAGTTTATCACCATTGCTTGATCTTTTAGTCCCAGGCAAAACCGCTGTTTTGCTGGGCTCATCAGGTGTTGGCAAGTCAACCATCACCAACTTATTGTTGCAAGAGCAAGCCCAAGATACCCGCGAAGTCAGAGAAGGCGATGACAAAGGCAAGCACACCACCACCAATCGTCAACTGTTTCGTATTCCTAACTACGGTATGATCATTGATTCTCCCGGATTACGTGAAGTACAAATCCATGCGCAGCAAGAAGATCTGGATGAACTCTTTGCGGATATTGTCCAACTCGCATACGCCTGCAAGTTTTCCGATTGCTCTCATCAAAATGAACCTGGTTGTAAAATTATCGCAGCCCTTGATACAGCAGAAATCGATCCTGAGCACTGGCAAGAATACCTCAAATTACAACGAGAAATCGAGTTTCTTGAACGCAAGACCGATGTCTACAAAGCCCAAGTCGAAAAGAAAAAATGGAAAAAAATCAGCGCTGATCACCAACAGCGCAAGAAGTTTAAAAAAAACCACTCTTAGATCAATTAAGTTAATTTCCGCATACATTCATAAATTGCAATAGCACAGGCTGACGAGGCATTGAGTGATTCATGCAAACCTTCATTGGATAATTTGACGAGCAAATCACAATTTTTTTCGGTCAGCTTGGC
>JAGRMV010000105.1 GCA_020441045.1 Deltaproteobacteria bacterium
CCAAGGGTTCGCCTTGGATAAAATCACCATCAACGGCAAAAAGTATTCTTGTAAAGGTGAAATCTCTGTTGAAAATAATACAGTCGTCTGTGCTGGGACTGCTTTGCAAAGTCTTCCTGAAAAATGGTGGATGAGTGAAACAGAAACGGTTTGTGGCAATGAACAAGTCATCCAGCATGAAAAAGGCGGTGGCATGAAGTCCGTCCGTGCGAATGTACAAAAAGGCGCTTTCTTGGATAAAGAGTCGGTTGTGTGTGGCACGAGTACAATCAAGTCTGCGGTAAAAATCAAAGGCGCATCAAAAGTTTCTGGAGATGTAAGAGTGTTGGGCAACTCTGAAATCATTGATTCTATTTTATCGGGTGTTTCTGAAGTTCATTCTTCAACGTTAAGCAACGTCAAAATGATGGGCGCTTCAACAGCGCGAGCAAGTCGCGTGAACGATTCTACCTTGCTTGGCGCATCTAAAGTTGTACAAGGTAAAATCAGTGACCAAAGTACGTTAAGCGGCTCAGTCGAAGTCAATAATAGTGAGATCATCGGATCCACCGTCAGTGGTGCTTCGTTGATCAATAATAATTCGATTGTAAAAAACTCTACATTGTCTGGTGCGATCAATGTTCGACATGGCAAACTTGATGGCTGTTTACTTACAGGTGTACGACAGTTTATCAACCAAACTTGTGAACAAGATAGAGATAAATACTAGTGCTCTGAATGGATCATAGTATGATTCCTTCTTCTATAGGGACCGTGCATGTATACAATGCTATAGGGCGCCTAAAAGCTTTATGAAATCAAAAGACTATACGCTGTCGATGATCTTGGCATCTTCTTTTGTGCAAGGTATTTGCTTGTCTTTGCTGGCGACGATTAGTCAAACGTTGATGGACCCACAGGGAATTGCTTTGAGTAAGTCGGCGTATGGTCAAATGTTTTTCTATTTGCTTGTCGGGGTGCTACTTGTCTCTTCTTTATTTCCAATCATCAGTCGATATTTTACGATTGGAAAGATTTTTTGTTTTGCAGCGTTGATCAATATTATCTATTTGCTAATTATTTTTGCCATAGTTGTTTTGCATCTATCTGGATGGTTAACTTATGTGATGCTAGCAATCGCATCTTTGATGGGTGGTGTTGCCAATAGCATGACTATCTCGAATGTACAATATGCGGCATCCAAAATTTTTCCGACACAAGTCAAAAAAATCACGATTTATATTCACGCTTTGGTGAGTATAGGTGCCTCTACGGGCCCTGGTTGGATTGTTTTAAGTAAGGCATGGATCGGTTTAACTTCTAACCTGTTGTTTTATGCTTTTGTAGCGATACTTCCACTTGTGATGTATCAATACCTTGCTCATCGGATGAATCTAAAAACCAGTCAGAAAAATACAGAAAATACAGAAGGTTCTATCTGGGGAGTGCCTCTTATGTTTTTGGCGCTATGTACTGGGTACGGTTTTATTGAGGGGTTTGCAGGAAATTGGGGCGTCACGTATGCAGAGTCTGAAAAATTTTTATCTCGCTCGTCAGCGCAAAGCTGTCTCTCGTTGATCTGGCTTTTTATTACTGTAGGTCGGCTTGGTATTTTAGTATTGATCAAATGGCTGTCTGCAGAGTTTTTGCATGCGCTTTCACCTGTTGTTATTCTCATAGGATTATCGATCGTATTGGCCGGGAAGCAATCCTTACTGCTTTTTGTAGGTTTTTCCGTGCTCGGTTTAGGTCTATCTTATTTTTTTCCGATGACAGTGGGCCTATCGATGGAAAGGTTTGTCTCGTTGCAATCGAAACTGGCCAGCTATTCTACCGGAGCTGTTATGATTGGTTATGCTATGGGAAGTGTCGGCGTTGGTGTGATCAGCGATGTTTTTACTATTTCACTACATAGATTTTTTCAACTGGCCATGCCTGTCGCAGTGATCGTACTGGTAACAGTTCTTTTTGTGCATGGTAAAAAAATCTTTTCACATAAATAACTGATATTACATAGGCCACGGGTCTGCATCTTTTTAAAGCTATCTAAGCAAAGTTAAACTTTCCTTCATTGGGCTGGAAAGGATTTGAGAGTGTACGTTGCATAAGTAAGTTTGAGATCAGTATTATACAGAAACGATGAAACGCTATTTTAGCATGGGATGGGTTAAAACCTGGAAGCTTCAAAAATAAAACTCCAATTCATGCGAATTTGTTTGGCGTCGTCGAGTAAAACTTCAGGAGGGTTGTAAAATGGAGCTGCTTTGGCAACAGCTTGTAAAGCATAGTCATCAAGTGGTCCAGCCCCTGAACTCGAAATAATTTGTTGCTCCACAAGCTCGCCTTGGGCATTTAAAATAATTAACATAGTAGAAATCCAAGTTTTCTTGTTGCGATTATGATCGATCAATGAAACAGGCGGATGCCAATAGACTTGAATGGCACGCTTCATACGATTAAAGTATGTTGCATATGCAAAACGCTGCGTTGAAAGCATGGTCTCATCACCAACCTGAATTTCAGGTAAGTAATTGTTGGGATTGAATAAAACGGTGGGCGTGACATCTGTTTTCGATAAAATGCTGGTCAGCTTTTCTTCCGAGAGGTTTAAACCCGGTGTCGAAGAAGGTTGTGTTGTTGAGTCGTGCTGCTTGGAAATGGATTCTGAGGGGGAAGCAATCTGGTTTTTAGACGCATTTCTGTTTTGGTCAGACAGATATTTGGATGTGACCTTTTTTTCAGTCACGTTTTTCGGATTTTCAATATCAACAATTTTACTGTTTTGAAACTGCTCTTGTAGGTTCACCCATTGTACAGGTTTTTCATGCAGAGAAGGTTCAACGATTGCTTTAGAATGGTTGAAATGCCAACTCGAAACCCAAAAGACGAGTAAATGGATCACCAAAGAGATGGTGATCGATAGACCAAAAAGGCCTAATGGAGCTTCGTCTTTTGTCATCATCGTTGTAGGCCTTCTTCCGGCTTTATCTAAATAAAGGCTTTCCGTATTTGGGTCAATGGCTTTTGCAATCTGTCGATGGCTTGTTTTTTATTGGGGGTGCGCTATATAGGATAAATGAAATTGTGGATGCTGCTTGTGTTTTTGTCAAACTTTGCGTGGGCAGATCATCACAATATTGTGCTAGCACCGCATAGTTTAGGTCAATTTTATGAGGAGCCTACTGGCTTTCGTCCTTCTATGCGGGGTATGGACAAGGCCATCGCAAGTTTTGAAGGTGTTGAGCATATCAAACGATGTGTAAAAAAAGATGATTTTACTTTATTGATTACTGGGGCTTTATTGCGCCATAAGCCATCACCTAAGCTTGGCCAAAAAGGCCCTGAAGATTATCCGCAGGTGAAGTTTGTTGTCCGCCCTTTGCCAGGCGGACAAATAGAATTGACTGCGCATATATCGCTTTGGTTGCCGGGTAGGCTAATGGTCGACCAGAAACCCAAAAAAGTAGATGCCTTTGCCTATAAGCATCAAGTAAGCATGGGCAAAACATGTCAGGATCAAGTACAAGTCCTGATTGACGAAGTTATTAATACCTGGATGGGAGATTACAATACACAAAATGTCGAGCATGCAAAAAAATAAAGAGGACGTGATACGTCTACTCAAAGACATGGCGATTTTATTAGAGCTACATGGAGCCAATGTTTTTAAAATTCGGGCTTTTGCCAATGCGGCCCGCACCCTGGAAACCATGTCTGAAGACTTTGCGCAGTTGCTTGTTGATGGCAAACTTACCGATTTGCAAGGTGTGGGCAAAGGGATTGCAGCGGATATTACAACCTATTGTGAAACTGGAAAACTGGAAGCCTTTGATGAGCTGCAAAAAGAATTCCCAGCATCGTTATTTGAGCTTTTTGAAGTGCCGCAATTGGGTCCGAAGAAAATCAAGGTGTTGTTTAACGAGCTTGGTATTGATTCGCTTACCTCACTTGCATATGCCTGTCAGGAAAATCGGCTGCTTAAACTCAAGGGTTTTGGCGAAAAAACCCAAGATCGTATTTTGCAAGGGATTGCCTTTTTACAACGCAATATTGGCCGTTTTCGTTATGTCGATGTGATTGCGCAAGTTGAACCTTTGGTTGAAAAATTACGTGGTTTTGCTGAAGTTGTCGAAGTCTCTATTGCAGGCAGTTTGCGGAGAAAAAAAGAAATTGTAAAGGATGCGGACATTTTATGCAGTTCAAGCAAGCCCGATGTCGTGACGAAAAAATTTTTGGCCATGGCAGAAGTCGTCGACACCATTGTGTCGGGAAAAACCAAAACCAGTGTGCATCTAGAAAGTGGATTGCAGGTTGATTTACGTATTGTCAAACCCTCTGAGTTTGCGACCGCCTTGCACCATTTTACTGGCAGTAAAGAGCATAATACTTTGATTCGGACCAGAGCGAAAAAAGCAGGTTTGAAGGTGAGTGAGTGGGGTGTTTTTGCAGGTGACAAAAAATTTGCGATCCAATCAGAAAGCGAACTTTTTCAAAAGTTGGATTTGGACTTTATTGAGCCTGAACTGCGTGAAGGCACAGATGAGCTTACATTGGCGGAAAAACAACAGCTTCCAGTATTGCTGGAAGAAACTGATATCCAGGGCGTTTTTCATATGCACTCAAACTATAGTGATGGCAAAAATAGTCTGGAAGAAATGGTCCAAACCGCAGTTGATTTGGGCTATCATTACATAGGCGTATCAGACCATAGTCAAAGTGCCTTTTATGCGCATGGTTTATCGGCGCAGGATATTCTCAAACAACATAAGGAAATCGACAAGCTACAAAAAAAATACCCGATGCTGCGTATCTTCAAAGGCATTGAGTCGGATATTCTCAAAGATGGCTCATTGGATTATACGACAGATGTCCTAGATGATTTTGATTTTGTTATTGCTTCGGTTCATTCTGGATTTGCCATGAGCAAAGAAGCCATGACAGATCGCTGCAAAAAAGCTTTAGAGCATCCAGCTACTACCATGCTGGGGCACCCTACAGGTCGAATTCTTCTTGGTCGGGATGGATTTGCCATCGATATGAATGCGATGATTGAGCATGCTGCCCAGCTCGATAAAATCATTGAGCTCAATGCCAGCCCTTACCGTTTGGATATTGATTGGCGCTTATTGCCATTTGTAAAAAAAGCAGGTGGAAAGGTTTCGATCAATCCTGATGCGCATAACACAGAAGGCTTAAAAGACGTGACCTTCGGAGTGCATATGGCACGTAAAGGTGGATTAGAAAAAAAACACGTATTTAATACCATGACCGTAACAGAGGTGGAGGCGTATCTTGAAAAAAAGTGAGCGCAACCAGCAAATTCTGCAAGGGCTGGCCAAGCTATTTCCCAATCCAGATTGCGCTCTGATTCATGATGGTCCCTTTCAACTGCTGATTGCTACGATATTATCAGCACAATGTACAGATGAAAGAGTCAATATGGTGACGCCACCGTTGTTTGCCAAATACCCTACGCCAGAAAAAATGGCTCATGCGTCGTTGCAGTCCCTTGAGACGTTGGTCAAATCAACGGGGTTTTATCGTGCCAAAGCCAAATCATTACAAAGCACAGCGCAGGACATTGTCAGCCGGCACCATGGGCAAGTTCCCAATACTATGCATGATCTGATTCAACTTAGAGGGGTGGGGCGCAAAACTGCCAATGTTGTTTTAGGCAACGCTTTTGGAAAAAATGTCGGCGTCGTGGTGGATACTCATGTTGGTAGACTCTCAAGAAAATTTGGCTTTACCAAGCACAAAGATCCTATCAAAGTGGAGAAGGATTTGATGAAACTGGTTCCACAAGAGGATTGGACTGTTATTTCTCATCGCATGATTATGCATGGTCGCACCACATGTAAGGCCAGAAAGCCCTTGTGTGGTGTATGCAAATTACACCATCTATGCCCTAGTGCATTGGTATAAATCTTACCACTGCATGATATACGCGAATATCAATGGCGCGACGATGGTGGCATCAGACTCGATAACATATTTTGGCGTATCAATGCCGAGTTTTCCCCAAGTGATCTTTTCGTTGGGGATCGCACCGGAGTACGAACCGTAACTGGTGGTTGAATCACTGATCTGGCAGAAATACCCCCATAGCGGGGTTTGGATTTGCATGTCTTGTTCTAACATGGGTACCACACAAATGGGAAAGTCTCCTGCAATCCCACCACCAATTTGGAAAAACCCAATGGAATGGTTTTTAGAAGTTTCCTGATACCATTTTGCCAATGCAATCATGTATTCTATACCGTTTTTGACAGTTGCTGCTTTGACCTCTTCACGCAGGCACGCAGCTGCAAACATATTTCCGAGGGTTGAGTCCTCCCAGCCAGGTACAAATAGAGGTAGGTTTTTTTCGCAAGCCGCAATCAACCAACTATCTTTCGGGTCAATTTGTGCATGTTGTTGAAATGCCCCTTGTTTGATGGCTTGGTAAAAATATTCGTGGGCTAAATGTGGTGTGTTGTTTTTGTCGGCATTTCCCCAACATTCATGCATGATACGCTCAATTTTCCGCATAGCTTCTTCTTCAGGGATGCATGTATCGGTGACGCGGTTGAGATGTCGGTCAAGCAAAGCTTGCTCATCTTCAGGACGAAGGTCACGATAGTGGGGTACTCTTTCGTAGTGATCATGAGCGACTAGATTAAAGATGTCTTCTTCTAGATTAGCGCCAGTACAGCTGATGGCATGCACTTTATCTTGGCGAATCATTTCAGCTAGGGATTTGCCAAGCTCAGCAGTACTCATGGCCCCAGCAAGTGTGATCAGTATCTTTCCATTGTTTTGCAGATGTTTCTCATATCCTTGCGCAGCATCTTTCAGTGCGGCCGCATTGAAGTGTAAATAATGTGTTTCGATAAAATCTCGTATATGTCCCATGGCTTGAGGCCTTCCTAAACGATTGAAATTCTGCACTTAACATCCCAAACTTTACTAACAGAGGCAATGGGATGTGCCAAATGCTTCTATCCTCTATAAGAAGTGACAGAAACGCCCATTTATGTATAATGTTTCGCATGAAATTACAACGAAGCATTCTAGTATTTTTTGTAACATGCCTGGCTGCGACGACGTCACATGCGTATATCGGTTTGAAACTAGGGGCATTTTACAATGACGGCTCAACCAACTTTGGTGCAGGTGTGGTTCTTGGTATTCCTGTACCTGTCACGGGTTTAACAGCAGAAGCCGAGGTGTCTGGCTATTATGAAAGCACGACTTTGGTTGATATTGTCTACATTCAACCAAGTGTTGGGGCTGCGTATGATTTTAATTCCTTGATTACGCCAGACTCGAGTCTCATTCATCCGTATGTTCGGGCTGGATTTGCTTATGGGTTTATTACTTATACCGGGGGTGCTGCGATCAGCAACCAGAACGCTCCAGGTTTTTACACCGGGGTCGGTATTAATTTCAGATTACCTATTGTGACCGTGGGTATTGAGGGGAATTATAACTATATCAATTTTGATGGCACGACCTCACAGGACTATTGGAATA
>JAGRMV010000106.1 GCA_020441045.1 Deltaproteobacteria bacterium
AGCTAATCTTGGCATCTCCATCTGCAACAACGCGAATTTCGACTCTTCGATTTTGCATACGTCCTTGCTCGGTCGCATTGGAAACGGTAGGTTGAAATTCCCCTTTAGACTGTACCAAAAAGCGATGATGGTGCAGGTTTTTTTGTGAAAGGTATTCCACAACCGACAGCGCGCGCATATGTGATAATCGCAAATTTTCATCAGCATCACCACTATCATCAGTATGCCCAGTGACTTCAATAATAAAATGACCATATAACTGCGCCAATTTTGCTGAAATCATATTCAGTTGTTCACGTGAAGTCGCCGAAAGACTTTGCTGGGCTGAACCAAAAAGAACATCTTCGGATTCAATCGACGCGATCCAACGCGCCACTGATGCCTGATCAGCAAGGGAAGCTGGCACAGTGTAACAACACCATACCAAAAAAAACACTAAAACAATCTGCGGTATCACTTTCATATTGGTTTTCATATGCTGTCAGCCATCTTATGCAAGTATTTTGTCCTTTTCAATGTATTAACATAACAAAAACACATACTGCTTGGGTTAGTCTTTCTTTATTTACAATTTGCATTATAATGGAGGTTTATGACGGAAGAGAAGTTGCCGATTCAGGTCGGTCCGTATACCTTGGTTTACAAACTTGGGGAAGGCGGATTGGCCAACGTATTTTTAGGTCTAAAAAACAGACAAGGATATGCCGTCAAAGTCCTCAAAAGAGACCGTCTCTCGAATCAAAAATCTATTCAGAATTTTGTACGCGAAGCCCGTATTGGTTCCAACATCAAGCACCCTTCTTTTTCCAAAGTCGTGCATCATGGTAAAGTCGGTGATTACTACTTTCTTGCCATGGAACTGGTGTTTGGCATCAATGTTTTTGACATGATTCAATATTTTCAATCTTATGGCAAAAACATCCCTTTATCGATCACACTCTACATTCTCAAAGGTGCATGTGAGGCATTACGCTATATGCATGACAAAACGGTATTCCAATTTTCAGAGACCAAACTCTTTCATGGTGACTTGTCTCCATCGAACCTCATGATCAATCAATCTGGATTTTTTAAGTTGATGGATCTGGGTAGTTCCAATCAAGAGAGCACCATCAAAATTACCAAAAACCATTTTGGTAAATTACAGTTTCTTCCGCCTGAATTCTTTCAGGGCACCAGTCCCAATCAATTATTTGACGTTTACGCTATGGCCATCATTGCCTATCAAATGATTCATGGAGATTTACCTTTTAAAGCCATCTCCAAAACTGAACTCGTTGAAATCATCAAAAACGATCCTGTTCCCCTACCCGATAATCCCGAACTCACGCCGGATGAAGAACAAGAAAATGCCTTGAAGCGTTTTTTTCTCAAAGCTCTGCACAAGGATCCAAAAAAACGCCACGCCAATATCAAAGAATTCGAGAAAGACCTGTTCTTGATTCATTTTACCGAGCCTCCCCTGACCTCTTTTCATCAAGCCAGTGCCTTCTTACGTGAACATTTTTCGAGTCAACTCAAAAGTATTGACCAAACCTGGAACGATCAAATTTCATTTTATGCCAAATACCATCAAGAACACTCGAAAGACCGACAAAATGTAGAAGCTTTGGTCTTACCCACCGATCGTAGAAAATCCCCTCGCATATCCATCTCCGAAGATCAAAAAGCCATCGTTGAAGCTACACCAGACGATACAACTTTTGAATTTAGGATTTTGCAACTCAGTCGTGGTGGATTGCTAGCCCATTGGGAAAATGAAGAGGTACCTGAAGACGGCAAAAAAATGGAGCTCAAATTAGATTTTGGCGGTGATGATCGCTTCAAAGTTGTGGCCGAGGTTCGGTATTCCATCAAGCAAAAACGATTTCATTATGTTGGATTCGAGTTTAAAGAAATCAGCGACAAACGCGTTAAATTTATTGATCGTATGATCGACGAAAAGGAGTATATAGAACGCAGTGAAAAAGAAAAACTCTATCACTTCGAAGGTATGCGTAATTTGCATATCTATTATCCATCCAAGGATGTGCTTTATAAGGAACTTACAACAAATGTTCAGCACCAACGTGCCGTTGTGGTAAGCGCGTCACCATTTGACCACAATACAAAAATTCAATTGCATCTGCATGCTTTAGGGACATTTCAATCTGGTGCATTTTTAGGCACAGTTGTGATGTGTACAAAAATCAATGAAAACAAGTATCAATTGGGGCTGCAACTCACACTTGACAAGAAAACCTTAGATTTCTTACTCGCCATTGCGGGGCCTTAATTTTTTCACACATCAATCAATATCGAGATAATCTAACTCATCCAGATGATGTGATTCAAACTCTGGGGTTGGATCATGGAACAAAAAGGATGGCACCATCGTGTTAAAGATTGCATATAAGATCAAACTACCAAACACTGCTGGATGAACATCAAAACGCTCACGCAAAATATTGGCGATGACCAGTGTAAAAACCAACGTAGGTGTCATGGTCACACCTATACGCATGCTTCGTTGGACACTCTCGTTTAACACAACTTTGCGATGGGCAATGATTTGCAAGGCCCGAAAAGGCACAAAGATACATAAAAAAATACCGCCCAAAATCATTGCATTTTGCGTAATATCGCCTTTTAACACCTTTAACCCAGCATAAAAGAAGTAAAATGGCACAAAGAAACTCGAAAAAAACTCAATCGCATGTAGCATGTTTTCAGAAGCAATCGAGGGTAAGTTTTTGCTGAATCGTTGCGCGGCAAGCCCTACAACGAACGCGCCTACCAAATAATACACACCTAGTTTTTTGGTGATATAGGCGCAAACCATCGCAATCACCAATAGAAAGGCAAATTCAGAACGCGGCGCATACGGCACCACCCATTTCGTAAAAATCCAAAACAAAAAAGGCAGTCCAAAAATCATCACCACCAAAATACCACTGGACTGTCCAAGCTGTGACCATGAATCACTTTTTAAGACAACAAACAACACCACCAACGCCACAATTTCTGTCGCAATGGCTTTGGTTTTGATCCAAAACTTCTCCTCTTGATCCATCTGCAAAGCGTTCAATGAATCTAAAATAAAACCTGTCGATGGAGTTAAAATAGCCAAAAACACCAACAAAGCTTCGCGAAAACCAAGCCATCCAAAGAAATATGCCGCATAGGCAAAAACAAACAAACTAACCACTGAAATCAATAGATGCTGAAAAACCACGGAAGTTTCGTACTTAAAAGCTTTTAAATCCGCTTCCAAACCGGCCAAAAGAAACAGCGAAACAATACCGAACATGGCCAATAAATCAATCGTTTGATCAGCTTCAAAAAAACCAAATTCCGTACATAACATCCCAATGGCAAAGCTGGTAACAGCTGTTGGGATACTAAATCGTATCAAAATACGAGGTAGCACAAACAAAGCAAAAAGTAAGATAACGTATTGAAGTTGTATAGAAATCATCGTTTGTTGTGTATTTTTACCATGGTCATAGCAGCTATTTTGCCAAAATTATACAAATAATGATGGAAATTATCATTAACTTTATTTATAAGCAAAGGTATGGAATTTCACGATTTAGAAGTATTCATCACTGTCGCCCGCGAGAAGAGCTTTTCCAAGGCTGCTAAAATTATGCTACGCACCCAACCTGCCATCAGCTTATCGATTCGACGCTTGGAAGATGAATTCAACGAAAAACTATTTGATCGCTCTTCCAAGGAACCACAAATCACCTACGAAGGAGAGATCCTTTTTCAATACGCCCAAAAACTTCTCAATATGAAATCAGAGGTTTTTCAAGCCATCAATGAAGTGCAAGAATTGCATCGTGGACATCTCAAAATCGCGGCCAATGAAATCAGTGTACTTCCCCTGCTTGAACACCTTTCCATCTTTCATCGCCAATATCCTAAAATCTTCATTGAAATCATGCGCCATAACTCACGTGACATTCCAAGATTGCTGAATAATCATGAAGTCGACTTTGGGGTGATTTCTTACAACATTCCTGACCCTAACTTTGAATCAACCCTTCTATTTGAAGATCGCATATGCTGCGTGGCATATCCTGATCACGACCTGGCAAGACAAGATGTTGTGTACTCGATCAAACGACTTCGCAACGAAAAATTTGCCGCCCACCAGTCCCAATCCTACTATCGCAATCAAGTAGAAACCTTATTTGATCGTTATCAAGTCCCGCTCAACATTGACATTGAACTCCCGAATATAGAATCCATTAAAATATTCATCGAAAATAAAAATGCGATTGTACTTTTACCACTGATTACAGTCGAACCAGAACTCAAAAAAGGCATTCTCAAAGAAATCAAAATCGAAGAAACCGCTGAAATCTCACTAGAACGAAAAATACAACTGATCTATCGCAAAAGCTCCAACCTTTCCCACTCTGCCCGGGCATTTATCAGTGCCGTAGAAGCAGAGGCAGAAAAAAGATTCAACTAGGCCTATAGGGCGTTTATTTTTTCAGCGACATGCCGACACTGCGCTAAACTAACCTCATATTTGCATCTTTGGTTCTGGATCTGAAAGATCTTTTGCGCAATGGACTCAACCGAAGCCTTGTTTTCCTTCAAGCTAAAAATTTGTGGCAAATAGTCTTCGTATTCTATGTCATGCACAATCTCAACATCATCCCAAGCTTGCTCCATCATTTCACTGATTTGCTCAAAAACTGCAATTTGCTCAGCTGTTAACATGATCAATCACGTGTTTTGGCTAAAAGTCTTAAAATTTCCATGTATAACCAAACCAATGTAACCAATACGGCAAAACCGCAATACCATTCCATGTACTTTTCCATCCTGCCAGCGTACTGCTCAACCATATCAAAATCCAACAACAGATTAAAAGCTGCAACGGCAATCACAAAAAGAGAAATACCAATTCCCAATGGGCCACTGTCGTGTAAAAAACCCATTTGGACGCCAAAAAATGATAAAATCCAAGAGGCAAGATACATCAAAAAGATCGCGCCAGTAGCTGCAAACACAATCGAACGCAATTTATCAGTGACCCGAATGATTTTACGCTCATAAAGAAACAGCATCACTGCAAACACCGACATGGTTCCTAATACCGCTTGAAAAACAATGCCAGGAAAAAACTGTTCCATGACCATGGAGACACTTCCTAAGAACAAGCCCTCAACAAGTGCGTATAAAGGTGCTAAGAAGGCTGCATATTTTCGGAGAAAAACTGTTGCCAGTGCGATAACAAAACCGACAATAGCTGAAATCATCATATATTTTTGTGCATACGCGATCGCCAATTCACCTTGGCCTGCGATCTGGCTCCAACTCCATGCGGCTGCAACAAACAATAAGGCGGTAAGAATACCTGTTTTGTGAATGGTTCCCTGCACAGTCATCGCATTGTGGACAGATGTGGCCATTTCTTTTTGCATCAAACTGCTACTCATGGTGGGATTGTATCTTCTCATTATTTTCTCCTTTATCAGTGAGAGTATTATAAACACCTCGGCAAGTTACGCAAGAGGTCTTGACTTTCTGCCAAGGGAGGCTACATTGCCGTCCATTATGACAGCAGAACACAAATTTGAAGAAACCTACGGTCAACAAACGCAAGAAAAAGTTGCGTTCCAGTCCAACTCACATGGCCAAGAAAAAATACATATGCACAACCATCCCAACTCAACGCAGTCACAGTTTTTAAGCGTGGGAAGATTGATTTTTATTATATTACTGGTCGCAGCTGCCTTGTTTATCGGTGGCATTTTTTCTATGATTGCACTGGCCACCGCCGCGCTTATTGCCGTTGTTTCATTTATTGCCCGGCTACTTACCTTTTCTTCAGGAGACGGCTCGATCAGCAAACGCTACTGAAGCTTGGCAACTTGTTGCTGCAAAGTTACTTCATCTAGACCGACGTAGCCGACTTCATTGGCCAATTCCGTCGAGTGCGCTAGATAAAACTTTACAAAGTCCTTTACTGTTGCAGTTTTTAACGACTCATTGCTCGCATAAATAAAGATCGGACGCGAAAGTGGACTATAGGTACCATCTTTGATCGTTTCTACACTTGGAGCAACAGGGCCGTTGCCACTGTCAATAGCAACCAACTTTAGTTTGGATTGATTTTCGAGATAGTATGCATAGCCAAAAAAGCCAAGCGCATATTCATCACCAGCCACCCCCTGTACCAAGACATGGTCATTTTCACTGGCGGTAAAGTCCGGTCGAATCGCGCCGACTTTGCCCAAAACGGTTTCTGTAAAGTAATCAAATGTACCTGAGTCGGTACCAGGTCCATACAATACAATTTCTTTGTCAGGGAAAGTGTCTCTTACATCCTTCCAAGTTTTTACAGTACTACCCGCCATCCAGATTTTTTTGAGTTCATCAAGGGTAAGCGTTGTCGCAAATGTATTTTTGGGATTGACCACAACCGAAAGACCATCGAAAGCAACTTTCAACTCTGTATACGTCACTTGATTGACGGTCGCTTCTTTGGCTTCTGAATCTTTGATGGGACGTGATGCGCCTGAGATATCAATTTCTTTGGCAATGAACTTCTTCATGCCACCACCTGTACCTGAAACCCCCACTGTAACACGTACATTCGGTTGCTTTGTACGATATTCTTCGGCGACAGCTTCTGTCAATGGATAAACCGTACTCGAACCATCGATTTTGATTGTTCCTGTTTCTTGCTGTGGACTAACAATATCAGCTTGGTTGTTTTGTGTAGCTGACTTCGTACAACCGACAAGCAACCACATCATACAAATTACTGGCAAAATTTTTTTCATGAGATCCCTCTGGTTTTATTTTTTCTGACTCAAGATGGGTGCTCTTATAACAGGCATTACGCTCAAGCACTAAGTTAATTTTATATTAAGATTCACTAGCAACGCGATCTCTTCACCTGTAGCTTTTAAAAGCCATTTTCATGCCTAACTTGCGTTAAAACGGGGACACTCCCCTACTTGATATTTTTTAAAAGTGGTCCACCCATGAGATCACGATATTGTTGGTGCACATGATGATTTTGGGATAGTGAAATACGCCATGTCAGAAGACACATCTGCAAAGTTTGGCACCCTTAAAGGGGTGTTTATCCCAAGTGCACTTACCATTTTTGGGGTCATTATGTATCTGCGCATGGGGTGGATGGTTGCACATGTTGGGTTGATTGGGTCGATTGTTATAATCACACTATCTTCCATGATCACCTTTATGACCGGCCTATCCATTGCTGCCACAGCCACCAATATGAAGGTTGGTGCTGGCGGGGCGTACTACATGATTTCGCGATCTTTTGGTAT
>JAGRMV010000107.1 GCA_020441045.1 Deltaproteobacteria bacterium
ACAAAATATCCTTTTTTGCCATCTAACACGATTTCATCTCCGGGAGCAATACCGTTTTCTGGTAGATAGACTGTAACTTGCTCATCACCTGGTTTCCATTGCAACTCAACTGCATATGCAAAAGAATATGGAGCTATCAAAAAGCAACTTATTGAAATCAATAAAGATATTTTTTTGCATAATTCTGACATATCTGTAATTTTCGCATGCTATATAGAAAAACACAGTTTTTTTTCATATTATTTCTGTGTAGTGGAATAAAAGTTTACGCATTATCGTACTTTTACTTCACCCTTCGCATCAATTGAATTCCATCACGAATGGTTAAGAGGACATTTTGGACATGCGGATCTTGGGCAGCCAGAATATTCAAACGATCAATGCCTTGCGTTTCTTCGTCTTGGTTTTCTTCCAACACCCGTCCACTCCACAACGTATTGTCAAATACGATGAGACTCCCGACTTGGGTCAGATTGAGACATTTTTGAAAATACCTGGGATAGTTTTTCTTATCGGCATCGACAAAGATAAGATCAAACGAAGGATGGTCACTTTCAATCATTTCTTGCATAGTTTTGAGTGCTGGTCCCTGTTGAATACGAATTTTTTTGCCATCTTCTGACCTATCAAAAAACATTTGTGCAATACCGATATTCTGGGGATTCAATTCACAGGTAGTAAGCATGCCATCATCAGGAAGTGCCCCAGCCATCCATAAAGCACTGTAGCCTGTAAAGGTCCCAATTTCTAAGATACGCTTGACGCCGGCAATCCCCACAAGCATGTTCAAAGAATTACCCTCGATTGGGCCTGTAAGCATTTTGGGAGCCTCTGTATGTTGATGCGTATAATCCCACAATTCATCCAGAAGTGAAGAAGCTTTTTGGCAGCGCTTTAGCGTGTACTGATAAATTGCCTCAGGCGTAAGGTATTCAAAATTCATACGCAGGATCTATAGCAAAGAAAGTCATATTCGTATATACAACTGCAGTGCCAGGGGTGCCAGGCACCCCTGGCACCCCTGGCACCAACATTTGGAGGAAAATCATGGCTTTATCTTGTGGCATCGTGGGTCTACCCAACGTCGGAAAATCAACTTTATTTAATGCGCTTACCAAAGCTGGGATCGAAGCATCCAACTATCCTTTTTGCACGATAGACCCCAACGTGGGTATCGTCAAAGTACCCGACCCACGTCTAGACCAAATCGCCCGTTTGATCGGGTCGAAAGAAGTCATTCCGACCACTGTTGAGTTTGTTGATATTGCGGGGTTGGTCAAAGGCGCGAGTCAAGGGGAAGGTCTCGGTAATCAATTTTTAAGTCATATTCGTCAAACGGATGCCATTTGCCACATCTTGCGCTGTTTTGACGATGAAAATGTCACGCATGTCGAAGGTACGACCGATCCCATTCGCGACAAGGAAACGATTGATCTTGAACTTTGTCTAGCAGATTTAGAATCAGTCGATAGTGCGATCAAAAAAAATGAGCGTGCGATCAAATCAGGTGATAAAGCCATCAAAGCCAAAGTTGAACTTTTACAAAAAATCAAACCCGTCTTGGAAGAAGGCAAACCCATCCGTTCTATGGGTCTCTCCGATGACGAAACGCTAATCATCAAAGACCATCATTTTATCACCATTAAACCCGTACTTTATGTTTGTAATGTTGGGGAAGAAGAAATCAATACAGGTAATGCGTTCGTAGAAAAAGTCAAAGCAATGGCAGCCTCAGAAAATGCCAACATCGTCACAGTTTCTGCCAAAGTCGAAGCTGAGATCAGTGAACTTGATGGCGACGAAAAGCAAATGTTTTTGGATGAGCTCGGTATTACTGAATCAGGTTTGGACCGTGTCATTCGAGCAGGATACAAGCTTCTCAAACTGATCACATATTTTACCGCCGGCCCGAAAGAAGCACGCGCCTGGACCATTAAAGAAAATACCAAAGCTCCACAAGCTGCCGGCGTGATTCATACTGACTTCGAAAAAGGATTTATCCGGGCCGAAGTCTATAAATGTGAGGACTTATTCGAATACAAAACCGAGGCCGCCATCAAAGAAAAAGGCTTATTACGCTCAGAGGGCAAAGAATACATCTTCCAAGACGGCGACGTAACCCACTTTCGCTTCAATGTGTAATGCAAGAGACAAGGGTAGAAAAACCAAGGCGATCAAGCCTAATCTATCTCCCCCTCTCTCACACCAAATCATAAAAACCAACTTGCTAGATGCATTTAGATAGGTTGTTAAAATACTTGTGAAAATGTTTGAACAACCTATCCAAGCATGCCACACATCCAAAGAGAATGCCTTTTTACAAATCCCACTTATGCTTATGTACAACATCCCATTTTCGGATCACACACAGTATTGGTTTTCTCCTTGGGCACATCTAGCTGATTTTTAACATAGAAAACCTCCCATTCATTGCCATCAGGATCACTAAACCATATTTTATCCTGGTGGGCATAACAACAATCCACAGACATTTCATCTCTGGTCTCAATCTCATTCTTGCTAAGTAAAGATTTCCAGTCTTGCAATTGCTCAGCAGAATCAACTTCTATTCCCAAATGGCTCACTTCACTGATATTTTGGCGATGAGAAGACATACAGACAAAATTGAAAGCGGGTTTTTTTAAATCAAACTTCACATAGTCATTGGTTTGTTTTTGTGGGGGCTGCCCAAAAACTTTTGTATAGAACGCTGCCGTTCTGGCAACATCACTGACAATCATTGAAAGGTGGGGTCTCATAGTATACTCCTTTATGGTTCAACATTTTTATCAAAACAATCACTAACCTGGCAGCATGCTTTTGCTTGCGGGCCTTGCCCGCAAGCAACAATTATTTTCATTAACGCTTGTTCCATCTTGCGAAGTCCATCAATCTTTGCTTTGACTTCTTCAACCTTGGCCTGGGCTTTCAAAGCGACCGATTTACATGTCGCATTTTTGTTTTGGTCCAACAGCAACAAATCTTTGATTTCTGCAAGTGTAAATCCCAATTGCTGCGCCTTCTTAATAAATCTAATTTTAGACACATACACATCAGGATAAACCCGAAAAGCCCCATTCCTGGTAGCTGGCTCAGCAAGCAATCCTTTGCGGTGGTAGAACCGTATCGTTTCCACACCTACATCAGACACTTTCGCAAGTTTGCCTATGGTCAGTAATTTATTCATACATATACTATACACTCCGTACTATAGTACGGAGTCAACTATAAATTCAAAAAAATAACCCTATATCGTAACACCCAATGAATATGTATATCACTGGACAAATAAACTTATCCATTCTAACAAGATCTTATGCTTGTCCATACATCGATTACTTTATTGATCCTTATCCCGCTTTTTCTTTTTTTAACTTTTCGAATTATCCGATATCGTCGTGTCAACAAGGTATCCATTGGAGATAGGGGCGATATAATACTACTCCGACGCATACGAATGCATGCAAACTTTACAGAATATACCCCTATCGCCATTATACTTTTAGCATTGTGTGAATTCAATCAAGCACCCTTTTGGCGACTCTGTATCGGTGCTAGCTTGCTTGTAATTGGCAGGTACCTCCATTGTTGGGGTCTATGGTCAGCAACTTCGCCAGGCTCTATGCGCGTTCTTGGTATGTTTTGCACCCTATTTTCTATCATATCCCTATCCATCACGTTGTTACTTTCGATCGCATAAGGTAAAACTTGCAGCAACTTGCAATAGGAGCTAAAAACCGAACATGAAAAAAATATCTGTCTATTGGCATCCCAATTGCGGCACCTGTAAAAAAGCTGTGAAATATATGGATGACAAAAAAATCTCTTATGAATTGATCGACTTGCGTGAAAAAGCACCTAACAAAATGGCTATCAGCACCATGCTGAAGCAAAACTATCCAGATGCGCCCAAACGCCTTTTCAATACTTCAGGCATGTCCTACCGTGAGGGCGGATTCAAAGATAAAATCACCCAAATGGACCAAAAACAAATGATTGATGCCCTCTCCAAAGACGGTCTTTTGATCAAGCGCCCGTTTATCCTTTTGGAAAATAAAAAAGGCGTAGTCGGTTTCAAAGAAAACGAATGGGATATGTTATTTACATAACCCTATTGCTTTTGTTTCACTTTTTGTTCATGCTCGAGCAACCATTTTTTTTTTTTTTTTTTTTTTTCATATCCAGTTAATGAACCATCACTTCCAATCACACGGTGACATGGAATAATAACGGCCACGCGGTTCATTCCGTTGGCCCGGGCCACAGCACGAACTGCTTTTGGATTGCCAATGGCATTGGCTTGCTCTTGATAACTTCGCGTTATACCCAGAGGAATTGTACATAACTGCTGCCAGACCTTTTGTTGAAATGCTGTACCAGGTGTATCTAGAGAGACGGAAAACACAGTCCGCTTTCCTGCAAAATATTCTTTTAACTCTTGTTGGGCTTGTTGAATATGCTCGTTTTGACCGGGAATAAAAATGGCATTACACCTTTTTTGGAGATCTTTGAACTCATTTTCCAACATTCTACGGTTGGTAAATTCAAGCAAACACACTCCTTTGCTGGTTGAAGCTACAAACATTGGACCTAAAACGGTTGAAAAGCGATCGAGGATAATCACATTTTTTTGTTTTGCTTGACTGGGCACTTCGCCAAAAACCGATTTAAAACGCTGATTAAAACCGCTTAATGAGTCAAATCCTGTATCCATCGCACTATCGATGACTGATTCTCCTTTCTGTATCTGTAAATATCCATTGTTGATACGAATCAGTCGTTGGTAGGCATGAAAACTTATGCCATGGTTTTTTTGAAACCATCTACGCACTCGAGTTGGATCGATATTTTTTGCCCGCAGATCTGTATCTTTGATTTTTATATCTGGCCTTTGCTGAATTTCAGAAATAAGACCTTTTATATCAACTGGCGTTGTATCTGTCTGCATGGGTTTGCACATCTTACATGGACGATAACCATAACCTAGCGCTTCTTGCGCGCTGGGGTAAAACTCGACATTTTTTTGCAATGGTTTTTTAGCGCGACAAGTCGGACGACAAAAAATCTTGGTCGATTTTACCGCCATTACAAAAACCCCTTCGTACGCTTGATCTTTGCGTACGGACGCTTCATACATTTCTAGAAAAGTCATATTCATATGCAACTTGATACACGAAACAATCAAGTTACTGCTACCGAAAAATAGACAAGTAATTTATGGGTGGCTATGCGAACCTTAGCTTAGATTTTTTTCGTACCGCAAATTACACAAACCTCTAAGCTCGCTTCTTTTATTTGCAACAAAGCAAAATGGTTTTAACAAAATCTTAGGATATTTGAGGGCGTAACTTGAATAAGTAATCTAGCATTTATCCAAAGTATCATGCTTTATAGAGATTGTTACCGACCATGACATTTTTTATATTTTTTACCTGATCCACATGGACATAAATCATTACGCCCCACTTTATCACCATCTCTTCGCACCGTGATATTTTCAGGCGTTCTCATATTAGGAATTTGTGTTCGGCCCGGCATATTTGGCGCACCTTGAGACTGTTCCGACAATCTTTGGGCTTGTGCGTGTTTCATATTGATCGCCTGTTGCGAGCGACGAGCAAATACTTCATCCGGATTTTGATCAACATCAATTTGTACATGGAAAATACGACGCAAGGTAAGTTCTGCAATCATATAAACCATGTCGCTAAACATCTCAAAACCACGCTTTTGATATTCTTTTAGGGGATCTTTTTGTGCATAGCCTTCAAATCCAACCGCTTCTTTAAGCTGGTCCATGTTGTGCAAATGGTCTTTCCACTGCGCATCAATCGTACGCAATTTGATCTCGCGTTCGACCATTTCAAAAAATTCTTTTTGTGGGGCTTGTGTTTCTTTTTGTTTGAGCACGGCATGTACTTGATCAATCAATTCATTGAACAAATCGTCTTGGGTTGTACTTGTGCTTTTTTGTATTTTAAAAGCAAAAACACGTTCAACGTCGTGAGATAGGCTATCCCAATCCCATTCGTTTGGAGGCGTTTTCTCATGGGTTGTACTTAAGACCATCTGCTCAAGCACTTCTTCGATATCTTTATCTATAATTTCACGGATATCTCCTACGCCCAATGTATTTTTACGAAGCGAATATACGACTTGACGCTGTTTATTCATGACGTCATCATATTTGATCAAGTGCTTACGAATATCAAAGTTGTGACCCTCTACTCTTTTTTGCGCCGTTTCAACCGATCGACTGACGATTCTGCTTTCAATCGCCTCATCTTCATCCAACGAACGTTGCATCAATGATTTCATCTGCTCATTGGCAAAATTCGCATCAAATCATCTTCTAACGAAAGATAGAATCGTGAAGCACCTGGATCTCCTTGACGACCTGAGCGACCACGCAGCTGGTTATCAATACGACGAGACTCGTGTCTCTCGGTACCAATAATAAACAATCCGCCTTTTTCAACCACACCTTGACCAAGAACAATATCCGTTCCCCGCCCTGCCATATTGGTTGCAATCGTTACCTGCCCAGGTTGTCCAGCTTGCGCGACAATTTCTGCTTCTCGTTCATGGTGTTTAGCATTAAGAACATTATGCTTTACTCCATTACGGGTAAGGTACGCTGAAAGCTTTTCGGAATTTTCAATCGAAACAGTTCCGACCAAAACAGGTTGACCTTTACTATGCAATTCTTTGATATGTTTGACAATAGCACGGAATTTTTTTTCCGTATCAACATAGATTAAATCAGGGGAGTCAATCCGAGCGATCGGTTTATTGGTAGGCACCACAACAACATCCAGCTTATAAATACTATGAAACTCTTCTGCTTCAGTATCGGCTGTACCTGTCATACCTGAAAGTTTATCAAACATCCGGAAATAATTTTGAAATGTAATCGATGCCAAAGTTTGATTTTCATTGGCAATCGTAACATTTTCTTTGGCTTCAATGGCTTGGTGCAATCCATCAGACCAGCGCCGACCTTGCATTAAACGACCGGTAAATTCATCAATGATCATGACTTCGCCGTCTTTGACCATATAATCAACATCTTTATGAAACAAGTGATGGGCGCGAATACCTTGGTTGATATGATGCAAGACTTCCATCTGGTCTGGATCATACAGGTTTTCAATCCCCAATATTCTCTCTAACTTGGCAATACCTTCTTCGGTTAAGGTAGCAGACTTGTTTTTTTCTTCTATTGTAAAGTCATCTTCTATTTTTAAGTTAGGAATAACCTGGTTGATTTTATAATATTTGTCCGTCGAG
>JAGRMV010000108.1 GCA_020441045.1 Deltaproteobacteria bacterium
CAACTTGACAGCGGTATAGCCATCGGTTTCAACGGTTTTTTTCTGTAAAACCACACAAGGACCCGCTTCAACTAGCGTTACCGCGATACGACCTTTGTCTTCGTGATTGTATTGGGTCATGCCTTTTTTCAGGCCAAGAATTCCTAATGCCATATATACCTCCGTAGTTAAGCGGTCATCACGCTGGCACACGCGAGCGGACCTAAAAATGGATGAGCTCTTATACAGGCCTGGTTCAAAAAAAGCAAGACCTAATTCTGATCACCCCATCTTTGGTAACCAATTAATTTTGCTTTGGTTTTCCCTTCCAGGCTAGAATGTGATTTTCGGAAGAAGAGTCAATATCTAAACGCAATACCTCCGTCAAAATCCAAGCAGCCTCATCATGCTCGGCTTTTTCAGCGTCATCGAATAAAACATAGAAAAGCCCTTCTTGATCTTTTAGATGTTGGTAGCCGCCCATATAGCTGAGCACCGTACTTAGACCGACCCCAAATGATGGCCCCGAAAACAATGGATCCCGCATCACAACAACGTCTTGTACAGGATAAATATTCTGTAAAGCTTCCTTGTCTCTATTGGTTACCTCACGATTTTTCTGAATATTATCTACTCGATCAAATAGCCACTTTGCACTGAGTTTATGAAACTGGTTTTGGTAGCCATGATCACGACTATACTCAATGGTATTAAGATCATCCATTCGATATTCATAGTCACCGCCCCAAACCATCTCGTTTCGTTCATAATATGCATCATCAAGATTTTGCACATATACGCGCTTTTCATTGCCATAGAAATGCATCGTTGACATCAGAAAGGGATTCTCATGGCCCCCGCCTGCTCCTAAATTCATAATATAACAGTGATCCTGCTTAAAGGTCAGAGGGGCTTTTGTTGATTGTAAAGCCTGATCCAATTTAGCACCTGCTTTCACATCAAAATGGTAAACCCCATCTTGCAAAAATGGAGATGCGCCATACTTGTCAATTTCTATGGCGTGCATAAGTTGCTTATCCATCCAGGCTTCACTCGGCTCGGGGATTTTTTTGCCCTGCACACAATCATAACGATACCAATACGTTGCACACGGAAAAATCTCTGCTCTATATGCAAACAAGGCAACTCTTTTATCGATATAAGATTCAAGAAAATAGCGCAGGTTTCCAATCGCTCGGGCTCGAAGAAGGGCTTCCCATCTACCATATGACATCAATAGGTCACCTTGCTCAGCCCATTTTTTTGCGGTTTGCCCTAAATCAACTATGCCACCAAGAGGCTCTAGAAACCCTGTGATACAACTTTTGGCTATTTCACTACCATTGTTGGCTTTTTGAGCATAGCTTGATAGCTCAACAATATTGCTTATTGTACAGTTTTGCGCTTCGCTTTCATCGCTTTGAACTGTTTTCATATTTTGCTGATAAAACTGATCGGCAGGTACTTTGGTCATCCGTATCCCTTTTTTGTTGGCCTGAACTGCGCAATGTATAAGGATATTTTCATCATCGGATAATGCTGAAATCCCTAACTCTGGCAGGTTCGCATTCCATTTGAATTTCTCTTGCGAAACCAACCGATCCATCACAACAATAAGCTCTGGATATAAAACATCATGATTTTGGGATTTTTTATATGTTAACCTACACTCCAACGTAAATGTGCTTACACCGAGCCAGGGCACATTATTTTGCTTCGTATTAAACCTAAACCCATAGTCTGAAAGATTATCTTCACATCGTAGAGCAAGCATTTCCTGACCCTGTTCAACTGCATCACATTGCATAGATCTACTAAAAAATTTTTCTAAAGAGACTTCTGCGGCATAGACTTGAAATGTTATGCATGTACATATACATGCAATAAAAATATAAAGTTTAGTATACAAAACGCCACTCCTATATCTACTCAAACACTATGACTAAATAATGCATTTTCCTACTGTTGTAGTTCTTTCAGCTGGTTTGAGGCAGCCGGGAACTTTCGATTAAACATTCTTGCATTAGCGCGCAAATTTAACGCTTTTGTAAAATTTTCAATTGCACGCTGTTTTAGGTCTTGATTCTGATTTGATTGAAAATATTCATTTCGATAGGCCATGCCTTTGAAATAATAGACCAATGGATCTTCAGATAGGTTGAGCAACTGATCAAGTTGTTTTTGGCCATTCTTATAATCTTCGTTGCCCTCTTCAAAAAGAAGCATACGTGCATAGTTGAACTTGGCAGTTGTCGATTGAGGTTCTTTTTGCATCGCAAACTTATAATTGGCTTTGGCTAATCCCCAAAGCTCAGATTGCTCTGCCTTCCATCCTTCCTGAAGGTTCGCATGGAAGAGAAATTTAGGTGAATTGGGCGCGCCACTTAGATTTTGGTGCATGTCGGCATTGAATGATTTGATTCCCCGGTAATGATGCCCCTCGAAAAAAGCTATGGGCCGAAGTTTTCGAAATGCACTTGGTCGCACTGCAATCGTTTCAGTAATATTATCAGTATCATTATAAGACACTGACTTTGTCACGATACCGGCAACAGATCCATACTCATCCATAACCAAACTTCCACTATTCCCTGAAAGAACCGTTCCGTCCAAAATCATATCTGGGCCTGGAGTAGCCACTGTATCCATTTGTGATACTTGATAGGTATGTTTGTTAACTTTATTCCAGTTACTTGCAGTCTTACCTACGTTCCATCGATACACATCAAGATATTGATCAACTTTGATTGGAAGATCTGGCGATCGCAGTTTTAAAGGTTTGATATTCTCAAAAGACTCGTCATCTCCGGGCTCATCGCTTCCCCAAACCCAAAGTATTGCCAAGTCGGGCATATCTTTTTGTGAAATACTCGCATGATTGACCTGACTTTCTGGAGTTCCATAAACAACAGAACCATCGTCGTATCCATATGCTGCCAAAGCGTCCACAAGAAAGGTTTGGCCACTTTCTGTCGTTGCCATAATTCTATAGCTATCTCTAGGGCTTGGAGTTCCAATGGCAGACTGAAAGATACAATGCATATTGGTCGCAATATATCTGTAATCAGGATCTTGCTGTAATTGAGGTAAAAACTCAGGATCCACAAAAAATCCTGTACAAAAATTATTTTTTGGATCATCTTCTCCACCTCTGTGAAGACGAACAATCGACTCTTTTTGTTTTGGCTTCCCCTTCCACCCAATAATGTGTTGGGAAGATGAAGAGTCTATATCTAGACGAAGTATTTCTGTCATAATCCAAGAAGATACGCGGTGCTCTGTTTTATGATTCCAATCAACCGCAACATAAAAAATGCCTTCGTCATTTTTTAGATGCTGATACGCGCCAGCGTAAGAATGTGCAATATCAACAGTCGGACCAAACATGGGACCACCAAACAACGGGTTTCTCATCACAATTGCATCTTGCACTGGGGAAACTTCTTCAAGAGATTGCTTGTACGCTTCATCCACACTTTCATCATTGATATGATCAATTCGATCAAATAAGAACTGTGTATCTAGTTGTAAAAAAAGGTTTTGGTAATCATGAGCACTGCTATAGCCAATGGTATTCAAATCACTCGGTGGGAAAAGATATTCACCACCAACAGGCCTCGAACCTTCAGGCTTGTATGCTCTATCAAAATTTTGCACGTATACGCGTTTTTCTTTGCCATAAAAATGCATTGCTGACATCAAATAAGGATTTTCATAAGCTTGCCCTGCGCCAAGGTTCATCATGTAATAACTATCTTTATGCATAGTTTTAGGAGCGTCAGTTTTTTGGAATGTCAGGTCCAACAACACGCCATAGTCCTCATCCTTTGTTGAGGGAAAAGAGGCCGCGCCACCACTATTTGGATGTTCACCATAATTGATAATCTCAAGTGCGTGTGGTCGTTGTTCAGAAATCCATTCCTCATCTGCTGAAGGCAACAATTTTCCATTCACACAATCCCGTCGGTACCAATATCTTTCGCAGGCATCTGGGCTTTTATCTAACCAGAAAATGTCGTAGCGTGCATCCATATATTTGGTCAAAAAATGTTCAAGACTACCTATTTTATAAGCGCGCAAAAGACTCTCCCACCTTGCATAAGAGGCCAAGAGGTCGCCTTCCTTTGCCCAGGTCTTTGCTAGTCTAGATGAATCTTCAACCGAATCTAAAAAAGAAACAATACACTCTTTGGCACCCTGACTTCCTTGATTGGCCTTTTTGGCGTAGTCAGATAAATCTACAATGTTTTGGATCAAGCACTCGTCATCATCTTGATCGGAATCGTTATCGCCATCTTCAGCGTCAGAATCGCCATCGTTTTGTTCTGAATCGTCATCTTTGTTTTCATCATCGTCTGGTAACAACACATTCAATGTCTTGGTCAACAAATTCCACATGTCCGGTGCAAACCAAATCACTGTCCCAATTCCTAAAATCGCGCCAAATGTCGTCTGCGTTAAAAAGGCCAAACCACCCTCAATGGCTGTTAATAATAATGCCTGCGCATCCACCAACACAACTTTGCCAAACTGCTGTGCACTCACAATCATTTCTGTCAGCAAACTCTCTGTAATTGCTGTATTTGTTGGCGTCGACACGGGCACCCAGACATCCATCAATGCTGCAATTTCTTCTCCCAACACCTGATACTCTTCTAGGTCAGCAATATGTAGTGCGAGGAGTTCTGTCTCGACCGTTATCGCTGCTTCCAACTCATTGATGCCACCCATCAAATGCGCCAACTCGGCATTGACTTTCTGATCGGCCAAAAGCTTACCCATCTCAATTGCAACCAAATTCGCTTCTTGCAATGCAGTTTGACTCTGTAAACCTTGCGCAACCAATTCCCCATGTGTTTGTGCCAGTTTTTGATAAAACCCTACAAAGTCTTTGGTCTTGATCGGATCTAACCCCGGTGCTACTAAAACCTCTGGGCCATCTATAAACGCCTTTTTTACCCCAGCTTGTTCAGTAGCATCGTTTTGGCTGTTATTTTCCAATGGCACCCGAAAGCCTGCCAAAATCTCTGATAAACTCTCCGCCTGTCGAAAAAGTTGCTCTAACTCTTTTGGAAATGCCGGTATCGAAATTTGCGCAACTTTGACCTGCTCAACTTCCGACGCTGACCTCAATTGCTCGCTTATATCTTTATACTGCTGCTGAATCTGGCTAATATACCCTTGCTCTAAACTGGCCCAATCTGCCTGGACTTCCTGCGCATCTGCTTTAACTGCATCAACAATGACTGTAAATGCCTTAACTTCATTTTTAAAAATTTTCCACACCGCTAACGGTGCCACAGCATCTTCATGTGCTCGAATGTATTTTTTCCATAGACTTGCTACGGCTTGTTGTACTTTTTTCTCAATGGCTCTGGCACGCGCGTTTTGTTGGGCCAACTGTTTTTGTTGTTTGTCTTCTTCGGCTTTCTCCATTGCTTCTAGCTCTGCTTCTAGCTCTTTGTGCTGTAATTCTAACAGAGCATCTTCATCATAATAGTCTCTAGGAGTATCACCGATTTGATCAGGATTGTAACTACGAGGAAAACTCTCGTCACCCAAGATATAATCACGGTTTAAATCCAGCGCATTGAGCCCTTTGGGTAATTGCTTTACCAATACTGAAATGTCCGATGGAATATCTTCGTCCAATGCTGTGATAATTCGCTCTGAGACTTCTTTAAAACGTTCTGAGATATTAAAGGCACCGGGTGCTGTGAGGTGGTAGGACATTGTAGTGAAATAAAAATCATCCTCCATACTGATCAAGCGCTTGGCCAGAAGCTCTTCTATATCCACAAGTATACACAAACATGTCTCATCTCGATCCAACACGTCTATGGAAGCGACAAGTTCAATCAATGGGTCATACTGTTGCCCAAAAATCTCCATCAACACTTCCTGAAACTTTCGATCTAACCCACCACGCAATGCCACCAGGGCATTTTTGTATACATTCCATGCTTCTTTTTCCAAGTTGCTCAATTGTTTACCACGCTGATTTCTTGTTGGGGTAATCTCAAACTGTACCTGTCGAAGAGGAATCCAGCTTCCTTCTTCACTAGCAACACGGAGGTAATTTTCTTCAAGCCACCTTAATTTATAGTGCAATCGTTCATAGAGTTCCGCAAACCCGACTTTATTGTCGTCTTCATCCAATCCCAAAATTGCTTGATGTTCTGAACTTAAGACGTACTGGTACTCAGCTAACTGCAAAAAACTCCAAATTTGGCTGATGGCCCCGTGCAATGTCCATATCCCCATCAGCGCTCGAGCGTTTGGTTCAGCTGTAGTCTCTTCAACCTGAACAAGTGGCAACTCTACTGTTTCTTGGCATTGTTTTGGATCGGCCCCATGAGCAACACCCGCTCCCCATACGCCAGATATAATCAGTCCAAAAACGATAAAACGATGCATTTGCTTACGAAAATGTTTCAATGAATTTCCCCCAAGTAGGAGTATTTGCTATCATATAAATAGACGCAACGCAATAGTTCGTTTGTTATAAATTTACCTACTCAACGACAAACAATTCATTACTGTAAGTAGATCAAAACTTGGTTTTGATCATATACTCCTCAAGCTCCAGGATATGATCACGCAGTTTGGCGGCTTTTTCAAAATCGAGTTCGCTGGCGGCGGCGAGCATGTCTTTTTTGACTTTTTTGATTTTCTTTTGGATTTCAGCCGGAGTGCCGTATCCCTCCAGGTCCTCAGCAACTTTGGCCAAGTCAACATAGTCAGAATCGTAGATCGATGCGACCGATGAGTGGATGGTGCGATTGATGGTTTCTGGGGTGATGCCGTGCTGTTTGTTATAGGCTTTTTGCTTTTCGCGCCGGCGGTCGGTTTCATCGATGGCTAGTTTCATCGAGTGCGTGATTTTGTCAGCATAGCAAATCACTGTGCCATCGACATTTCTTGCTGCTCGACCAAAGGTTTGAATCAAAGAGCGGTATGAGCGTAAAAAACCTTCTTTATCTGCATCTAAAATGGCCACCAGCGACACTTCCGGCAAGTCCAACCCCTCGCGTAGCAAATTGATGCCCACCAATACGTCGAATTTGCCCAGGCGCAAATCGCGTAAAATCTCGACCCGTTCTAACGTATCAATATCTGAGTGCAGGTATTTGACTTTGACTCCGAGCTCTTCATAGTATTCGGTAAGCTCTTCAGCCATTTTTTTGGTCAAGGTCGTCACCAATACGCGCTGCTTTTTGGCTACGCGCTTGTTGATTTCTCCGAGCAAATCATCGACCTGGGTTGC
>JAGRMV010000010.1 GCA_020441045.1 Deltaproteobacteria bacterium
CAGCATTGTGCTGCTGATGGTTATGGCTATTGGCTGCTCAGCGCCGACAGAAAAGAAAAAGACCACGCAAAAAGGCGTGTTGAGTACGCCTTCAAGCAAAGCCTCGACCGGTACAGAAGGTGAAAAAACCCCTGAGCAATTAGAGCAAGAAGAAGAGGCCAAGAAAAAAGCCGAGGAAGAAGCTAAGAAAAAAGCTGAAGAAGAAGCTGCCAAAAAGAAAGCCGAAGAAGAAGCCGCCAAGAAAAAGGCTGAAGAAGAGGCCAAGAAAAAAGCTGATGAGGAGCGCAGAAAAAAAGAACTAGAAAAGCAAAACCAAGGCAATAACGGTGGGACGAACTTAGGTAATCCGACGTACAAAAAACAAGATTATGCTGATTTTGCTTCAAGAGTCAAAAAAATCGAGGATAGCAAAGGCGACAAAGCTGAGTTGGCGCGTTTTTTAAGTTTTGCCTACAACGAAGGTTTTTTTACAGATATTGAAAAAACCCTCAAGCTTGAGAACATCAAAGGCTTTCCATGTTTTACCTTGACCGATTCGGTGCCAGATTTGCCAGCGCCACTAGTCTTGGCCGATCACAAAGCTCTAAAATTGATCAAAGCCCTGCAAGCTTGTGGGGATGTTGCCAATACGGATTGTCAGTATGCGACGATCTTCGTCCGAGGTAGTGAGGTAGATCCAGAAGAAATGAAACGAAAAATACCGGTTGAATTTGCCTTAAAAGGCCAACCACACGAGGGCTATGCAAAATTGGAGTTTCTTGGGTATCACAGTGTGCAGTACTGTATAGGTGAAAAATAAGGGTTTACCATTGGTGGGTAAGGAGAACAAAAGTATGAACAAAACAACAAACAACAAGGGGAAGGGTCGCAAGATCATGAAAAAACTAAATCAATATCTAGGCGCATTTGTGGTAACCGCGCTGCTAACCAGTTCATCGGCGTTTGCACAATTTGGTGGCAAGACTGCAGAAGAACTTCTAAAGATGTTACAAAAGCAAAACAGTGCCAACAACGATAGTACTACGACTACAAATGGCGGCGGTGGCGGTGGTGCAGTCGCGCCGACATTAGGCTATCGGGTTATGGTCTGGATGTATGATAACGATGCAATCACTTATACAGAAGCCGATGGTGGAGAACATAACATTGCCAATTTGATCAAAGCTACTGGCATTCCGACTACGATTGATACAGTTGAAGAGATCAAAAAATACAACGAACATATTGCCGATCCTGATTTGTTATGGCCCATTTTAACAGATGTCCGTGATGATCGTGTCAACGGTGTTTTGCGTTTTATTTTGAAGCGCGAATCAGTCACCGGTAGTCTTTTTGAAGAGAACGAAAATTATGTTTTTATTCGAGATGATGCTGTAGACAATGCTGGAGATGACGTCAGAAATGCATATAGAGATAAGCTTAAAGAGCTATATACAGATAAAAATATTAGTTTTATCATCAATGAAGTTCATGAGGATTGTGATCGTGTTGGAGACACTGACGGTGATGATGGTGATGATGCAATTGGTATTGATTATACCTGTGTGTTGGTAGTTGAAAAAGGTGAGGTAAAACACTTGATGGAATATGTTTTAGACACACCAATTTTTTACCAGCTCGACCAACATGATGAAACCATCGTAGGAGTCTTTACTGAGGTTATCAGAGAATATCTTGCCTCCAAACATACAAGCACGCGTAATGATACACATGCTCGTAAATTAGAAAAAGCTTATCCGTCACTAAAAAAATATTTTTATACGACAGAAGATGGTTTGCTACAGCCAAATGGCTATAGAGCGCCATGGGATGTTCAAAATAATATTGATGGTGCAGCGGGAGGTTATGCCGACGAAATTTTTGGCGCAGCCAAAAATACCAAAGCTAGAGAAGCATCGTTAGCGTTTATCCATGAATACTGGATGCGGTATTTTTATGAACTAGACACAGAGGCTGCGGACATTATTAACTAATGGATCATTTTGCTGAAAGTAGATATGTAGGGGTATGACCGTTAGAACCGAGGAAAAAAAGCAATGACACTTACGCAGTCAATATACATGCGCTGTTTTACGGTGCTGATGGCGATTACTTTGACCGCATGTCAAAGCAATCGTGCCAATGTGACGGCAAGTCGTGGGAGTAATCCAGGTCTGAAAGCGACCAACGCGCAACAATTGCTTGATGCCAATCCCAATAATAGTTCGAACAACACCTCAAGTTCCAGCAACAATAACACCCAGCAAAATTCGTCTGCAAAGCGTGGCGGTACAGTTAATGGTAATGCGGGTGGCACCAACTTACAATCCGATGATGCCTATTTAGCGCAACTGGATCAAGACGAAAAAGAGTACCAAAGACTTGTGTCCGTGCTTGCGGGATCATACTACGTGACCACTTTGCCTGATGAACAGCTTGAAAAACTTGCGCACCTTTTGGCAGCCGATGATATTGATATCATCAAGGCTGAGCATGGTAAACTGGATCAGGCGATGGGCAAAGCGCTCAACGTATCCATATTGGAACAACTGCAGCATGTTGCTACGCAAGATTTCAGTGATCCGGAAGCAAAGAAAAAACATCTCAAAGAGCTGATCGATTCATACAAGGTCCTTGAAGCCGGTTTAGAAAATGCCAACCAACCCTTTGGTAATACTTGGTATGTCGATGCGTACATGCTCTACACCGCCCTTGGTGATGTGGTTGCACAGATGAGTCAGGAAACTGTCAGTAGTGAAGATATCAAAGCCATTGTCGATCCATTGGCGTTGGGCCGTGACATTCAAACCATTTCAGGTCAAGCCAGCGAAATCCAAATCATCACGGGAAATGCCGGTGATGGTTCAGGTGGAGGCGACAATGATGATCTTACGCGCAATAACCAGATGTCAGAGTTTTTTAATTTATTGTATTGCACCATGCAACACGAGTTCGAGAGTGTGCATCCCGACCAGATTACAGTCGATCTTGCTGCTTGCCGAAGTCAGAGTCATACGCTAGATGTATTCAACACGTTGATCCAGCGCCATACAAATGAAGCTTGTGCCAATACCGAAACCATTGCCTTGGTTAAAAAATATGTGCTGGAAATAAACAAAATTTCTCATGCGGGAGATCGGTTGACGAATGCCGAAATGGTTTTGCTCAAAGACTACGCAGAGAAGGTGGTATCAGCTACTTGTATTGCTGGACAAGACCCCGCACCTTTAGACCCTGATAGGATTACAGATGCCTTCAAAGTGATACACTGTAGTATCAAAAAAGCCTTTGATGAAGGCAAAAATCTAGGTTCCTACGATGATACAGATTGTGCAAGTGGCAATATTACTCACGCCATGTTCGAGACTATGACCAACCAGCACGCTGATTCTGATACGTGCAGTCATCCCAACGCCTTGAGCAGTATAAAGGGTTATGTAGATCTATTGTTATTACCTGATGTTGATAACTCCCCAGTGCTGACCGTTAAAGAAAAAACTTTATTACGGAACTACGCCAACCGCATCAAGGCACTTGCTTGTTATGATGAAATGGTTTCTAAAGGCGGATCTAATGATGATATCCACCCAGATAGTAATACACATTCCTTTGGTGAAGTTACAGATCCTGAAGCAGCGATTTCTCAGATTGATCTTTTGGTTAATAAAATCGATGGTACAGCTATCCCAGAGGATAATAAGAATACCTCTCTACATTCTTTTGTCAAAACAATATTGACCCGTAATTCAGTTGATTATGCACCGGCTCAAACATTGGGTGCTTCCGAAACAATCATTCAAAGTAAGCAAACAGAGCTTATGCAGCTACGGAATGTGCAAAATATTGGTAGAAGTATCATGCCTGCGATTGTCGTTCCTCAAAATGATAAGGAACAGGTGCAATTGGGATTTCTTCTGAATGCACTTAATGGGAGCGATCCTAAAAAACTTCCAGATAGAGAAACCAAGCTCAGTACTCGCCTCAAAGGGAACAAAGGTTTTGGCCAGCAGAAAAAAAGCGATGGCAGTAAAATAAAGACCATGGGGGATGCATATGATTGGATTCATGAACAAGGAGATAACATCGATAGAAGTGTAAGCGACTTCATTGTTGAGCAAGCCCTTGAAGGTCAATTTAAATTATTACAGCGAGCTAGCGTTAGGGGTGATGTAAACCTTGCTCTGCCTGTAGCCCGAGGACCATTGCATCCGTCTATTAAAGCAGTATTTGAAAGTCAGCAACAGAATCTGGGTATTTCGACTATTCCAAATACGGTAGGTAAGGCAGTCGATTTGATACAAGGTCCTAAACAGCGTGCAAATCAGATTCAAGAGGAATTAACTCAATTGCGTCAGCAACTTTTGTTGGCTAAAACACATGCGCAAGCTGAGCAGGAAAGAATTGCTCAAGAAGAAAGTGATTCGCAAGCTCAAGCACGAGAACAGGCGCGGCAGAGAATTCAAAATAATCTTACAGTAATCAATGACTCGCAGGAAAAACGTAAACAAGCGCTCAGCAATGGGGATAATAACGAGGCAAATGCACAAACTAAAAAAATTAAAGAAAACGAAAGCCAGGCTTTAGAAGATATCAAAAAACTTCGAGAATATCATCAACAACAAGGCAACAACGACGAAGTTGCGCAGTTGGATGCATTGGAAAAAACAATCAAAGAAGCTGCATCTATCCCTGACGCGGAAAACAACGATGGTGGATTTGACATCGCTGCTTATCAGGCCTTGCAACGAGAAATGTCTATTCTCCAAACTTTAATCGGCCATGGTGTAGACTTTCTTTCTACCACGCCTTCTGAAGTTGCTACCATTCAAGACGAACGAGACCTTGGTACGGATATTCATACGATTTATAGCACTCGTATGGGAGCAGAAGCCGCTAAAGATATTAAAAATGTGCAAGTTGCAGTGAGTGAGATGAGTCAACTAGCAATTGTTGCGGATGAAAGTTCTTCAGTGTCCAATACAGATGTTCAAGCAGGTACTGTGCGTGTTGGAAGTGATGATATGTCAGTAGCAGATCCTCAAGCATTATTATCACAAGTGATTGTTATGCAAAATTACCTTCTTGCAAATCAGTCTCTTACAGAAGAACAAGCCGGCCTGCCTGTTGATCCTGCCATTTCACACGCCATTGTTCAAGCCTATGCACGAACTACAGATGGACAAGGGATTGATAACGATTTGGCTGATATGATTAGAACTAACTTGGTGACTTTAAATGACGTAGTGTTACTTGTCGATCAAGATCGACAAACAAATGGTCCTGATAACAATTTGGATTTAGAAAATGTGGGCAATGAAAATATGCAGTTTGAAGCCGTAGTTTCTGATGAAGAGAATGCTCTTCGCAGAATTTTAACAGGTGTAAGACAGTCTATTGAAGCTATGCAAACGACAGATGCTTCTGGTACAAGTCATGTAAATAACGGCCGAAAAACCTTACAAGACATTGTCGATGACCTACAGGGTCTGTTGCGCCAAAAACAAGAAGAAATGGTAAAGCTGCAACAACAAATGTCAAGTGGGGACTTGGCGCAGGAATTACATAATCGAATTGACGCGATTATTGAAGGGGTCCTTCCTACCAGAAATATACTTGGGCTATCACCAGGACAATCGCGAAACGCATTAAGAACGATCATGCAGCAGTATGTTGACCAAATCAATCCTCATGTTCGTTTTGAAGAAAGAGCTTATTCGGTTCAAGGTACGTCATATGAGATGATGCAATTTATTTTTCCAGCGATTCCAGTTGACAAGCTGTCCATCATTCGAAATAGGTACTTGAGTCTTAGCGGAGACGTTGTTGGAAGTTTTGGCCCCGATTTTGTTGCTGCAATTGACCAGACAGGTTTGAAGTATTTCGTAGAAAATGTCGGAACAATATTCCGAAATGCAATCGTGCAGAACATTATTCCGGATGTAACATTGCCAAGTTTGTTATTTATGGAACCTGGAATCACCAGCTCTAGTAGAGAGTATAATGCTCAGGTATACAATTTTCAAAATATTACGAGACTGTCGGTTGGGCACATTCATGTAAATGGTACAGATGCGCCACCGCAACAGTCTGGACTGCTTTTTTTCTTAGCGGGAACAAGTCAGTAAAGATGGTAAATGTAAAGGGGAATTAAAATGAAAAATGTAGGGTTAAGTTTATTATTGGTTCTTTGCGCATCTACTGTCAACGCGCAAGAGGGTACGGGCTTTTCTGGAAGTGATGATAAAGCTTTTATTATTCCAGAGCCACCAGCTCAAATTCAATTAGAAAAGCCAGCTCGCGTGCGTAGCACGTCCGTACAAAAAAGTGCAGCACCTGTATATACAGTTGGTGCAACCAATGTTCTTATGCTGAAAAGTACTTTTTATACATCTGCAAAGGACAGTGATCGATCGGCAACGGTTTCAGATGCTGCATTTCGAAAGTTGCTTGCTGATGTTGCAGAGCATGAAAATACTTGGGGATCTTATCTGGCCAACGGCAAAGCTAAAATACAAAATGATACTGCGTTGTGGTCTTTATATGTCAATGAAAAAGCCGAAGAACCGATCATCAAAATTGATTTTTTAAAGCAGGCTTGGATAGAGGCTTGGGCGTTCTATGCGCAGTCCCAAAATATCAGTTACATCGTTCCAGATCGACAACAATCTACTGATAAATTGGTGCAACTGCATGAAGTGATTGTAGTGATTGACAAAAGAGATGGCGATCATGCAGTTTTCTTTCTTCCCTCACTTCTCAATAACGTGATTGAAGATCATGCTTATCAAAATTCTTGGTTTATGGTTTCCGACGAAATCACCATGAACAGGAATTTTATCCACCATCTATATCAAACTGCTGAATTGTTCAACGATGAAGACCAGTATAAACCCTATCAGCCGCTACAAAAACAAGGTGAAAAGGTAAAAGAGTTTGGTAAAAAGTATCCAAAGACTTATACCGGCATGGCTGAACTTGTCAATAAGTTAGACGATGAGTATCGGTATACATGGTACAGTAAAAATAATGTCTTTGATGGCATGATTTCTAAAATGAGTAGCGATAAATCTTTTAATAGACACATCTGGAACGATTGGATGTGGCAAGTGTTTATTGGCAGGTACGAGTTAGAAAAGGACAATGATTTGCCTGCAGATGAACTTGATTGATAAGGGTTTGGGGGAGTAAGAGAAAATGAAAAAATTCATATGGACTTTTATGTTTTTTGTATGTGTTGCTGCACCGTTAGTGCATGCGCAGCAGACAATCGCGCTGAATAATTTTATCTTCGTAGGAGGTGCCATCACTGAAGGTGAAACTGAAAGTGAAGATGGTCTCCAAAAGCTGTTTCTAGATCATTTGAATACAGCATACAGAAAAGGGACCATTACATCGATAGATGTTGATAAGCTTAAAAGTAAAAAAGTCTGGGTTGGTTTGGATTTTTTTACACCTCCAAATGAGCTTTTGATGGATAAAGAAATTTTGGCAGGATTGGGCGTGGTCTTACCTGGGATGGTTGAAGTCGAAGACGGTGAAGATGTAGGTGGCTGGTGGCAAGCCAATAAGCCACTGGTTAAAGCAATTTCACAGTTGGCCAACAAATGGAAAGACGACGATTATGCCAAGTATGGTGTGATATCTGTACAAAAATCGATGCGTCAGCATCCATCTGATTTGTATTACCTTGCAGTGCCGCCAGATTTTGTTGTTTATGGTAGTGCTAAGACTGCCATTGATATGCTTGGGTTAGGTGATTTGCTAAGTGAAGCTTTGAGTGATGATGAGCAAGAGGCCCAGCAAAAGCAAGGCTTTTTTAACAAAGTCAAAAGTGGGGGTGTAAACGCACTTGCCGGCCTTACCAACGGAGTAACAAAAAGTGTTTATACTTTGAAAGTAAAGCCAATGCTGACCAACAAAATTCTTCCGGGTATCAAACTAGCAGTGCAGCAAATTGCTTCGAGCGATAAGCAAAAAGTGAAATCCATAGATATGAATGTGTATAGTCAGAGTGCAAATTCGAGTAGTGAGAAGGACTTCGATGCATTTTGGATTGCCGATAATTTATTTCAAAACAGCCCACAATACTATGCATTTGGGCAGTTGATATTGGCTGATGAGACTGTAAAACAGGATTATGGTTATCCAGTGCCATCGATGATCATGGAAGTATTTGTACTGAATTTGTTGATCGACCAAATCAATCAGGATTTTCAGGTAAGCATTCCTTTCAAAGAAATGAATTAGACTTAGCGATCACGTTTAAGATGAATCGGTGCCAGGGGTGCCAGTCCGCCCCTGGCACCGAATGTACAAGTTGTTGATTGACGTAGGGCAAGGCTTGTTCTACATATAGCAAATATGGCCAAAACACAGTCAACCATGGTGGAGCTAGGTAGCAAAGTTCCTGATTTTTTTATCCCGGAAGTCAATGTAGGCGACAAGGTCGGACCCAATGATCTCATTGGCGCCAAGGCTTTTGTAATTATGTTTATTTCTAAACACTGCCCGTATGTGCAAAACATTCTTGAGCAGATTACAGCCCTGACCAACGAATACTTGGACAAAAGCATTCGTTTTGCCGCCATTACCAGCAACGATATCGAAAAATACCCTGATGATCACCCCGATCAAGTTGGAAAGATGGCGCAAGAGCTAGGCTGGAAGTTTCCCGTGCTATTTGATGCCGATCAAAGCGTCGCACGCGCCTTTGATGCAGCCTGCACCCCAGATTTTTTTGTGTACAACAAACAAGCCGAGCTGGTCTATCGAGGACAGCTTGACGACAGCCGTCCAGGTAACGGCAGGATAAGTGACGGCAAAGACCTCCGCGCCGCCTTAGACGCCATCCTCGCAGGCAACAAGCCCACAACTGATCAACACCCGTCCCTAGGCTGCAACATCAAATGGAAATAGGTGCCAGGGGTGCCAGGCACCCCTGGCACCTAGAGGGTCGTTTGGTTGCCGAGGAATTTTCCTGATATTTCATGCTCGGCAAGTAGTCTTTGCATTTCTTTTTGGGTTGGTTGTTCTAAGTATTCGCTCCATTGTTTGGCAGACTCCCAAAGCGGATTGAGGGTTTGGGTAGGGTGTTTTTCGGTCAATTCAAGATGGTAGCGAGTGCTGCTCCAAATATAATCTTCCGGGCGTTCTACCATCAATGCTGTAACTGGATTGCGTTCAATGTATTTTAACACTTGGTAGAGGTGAGCATCATCCATTGCGTAGCAGCGAAATCGAGATTCCCACAATGTGCCTTTCCAACCCATTCGTAAGTTTAGGTAATCTGAATACCTCTTGTGCGTAAGACCGATGGTCTTTGAGATCGATTGTTCGGTATTGGGTATAAGTGTGAGGTGGATATGGTTGGGCATGAGGCAATACGACCATAGGCGGCAACCATAAATCGCACAATATTCGGATAGCAATGAGAGGTATTTTTCATAATCTTCATGATGGAAAAAAATCTGACTTCTTTTACACCCTCTTTGCACAATATGATGTGGGATGTCGGGATATGTCATTCGCAATGGTCTCGGCATAATAAGTTCCTCCGTAAAGCAAAAATATCCAAATTTCATGCCAAAAAACCGATGCCAGGGGTGCCAGGCACCCCTGGCACCGGTTTTTTGTTGTTGAGTTGATAGGGGAAGAGGTGCCAGCGGGGGAACTGGCACCTTGAATAAAACGTTTTGATTATTGCAATCGTAGGCGGCGGATGGCTATCATGCCTAATAGAGGTAGAAGCATGAGGAAAATACTGCTGGGATTGGATGATTGACAGCCGCCACTGGATGATGTGGAAGCTGCTTTATGATCATAGGTGCCAGCGAGATATGGGTTTTCAACAGTAAGGCTTGATTCAAGTCGAACAAAGCTATCATATGAATTGGCGACCACCAGCTCGTATTCGCCTGATTGCAGACTAGAAACCGGTATTTTGGCCAGGATGCGGTCGCTTTCGACAGCGATGATACGGGCATTGATATCGCCTAACTCATTGTTACGCACAATAATCACGGATGTGGTGGGATAAAAGTCACTTCCAAAAATTTCAATGGTTTCAGTTTGTGAATTAATTTGTAAATTATTCGGGGAGATTTCATCCACGATCGGTGCGGGCATACCGGTGGCATCATACAAATGCTGAATACCCAAGATGTCCTGTTGTTCAAGGGTGCGACGAAAAACCTCGCCAGGTCTTGAGGCAAAAAACATGGTCGCATCAACATATGGCGCTTCATGCTCGGATGAGTCCTCTGAAGTATGATCTAACCCTAAAAAGTGTCCAATTTCATGGGTAAGCACGTTTTCAATGTCGTATTGATTGTATTCAGCATCAGAGTTGATCACCGCCCACTGGAAATTTTGGGCGTTGAAGAAAATATCTGAATCGACAATGGTGTTAGGGTTGGTGTAGGTCGAAATGGTGACTGCCAAGGCCGAGGCTGGAGGGTTAAAGGGGAGGTTACTCCAGCCTTGATCGTACATCTTGATTTGGTTTTTGCCATCATAGTGTGGGGTTTCGGAAATAGACTTGGTGGTGATGTTTGATATATTGATTTTGGTGTTGGAAACATTTTTCCAGGCATCGATGGATTTTTTAACGGTACTATAAATCGATTGGCAGACACCTTCCATATCACAGCCTTCACGATCAATATAAGGCGTAAAATCAGTGTCGATTTCAATCTCGACACTTTTGCCTTCTGCCCAGCGTGCCGGCACGCCGTCATGTGAGATCAAAGAAAATGCGAATGCCTGACTGGAAGCCATCATCCACACCATCAGCCCCTTTGAAGCGGTATCAACCAACGTTCTGCTTTGCTTCTTCATAACCTTTTCTAAGCATCTTTTGCCATGAGGTGGCCCTTGCGCAGAGTGAGAAGCTGATGCTTGTGAAGATCCTCAACCAACGTGCAACAAATCGATCTTCGCTTCTCGCTCTTTTTCTACGTGTTATCTATGGATGTTGCCCTTTCCTTTCTTCTTCTACGGCTTGGTTGATTTCATCAATCAACGCGCCTAGATTGCGAACTTCTTGTTTGGCAAACATTGAGTGTTTGCTTTGTACAGGTTGTAACTCTTGATCGACATATTTTACGTCGCGTGAAAAACTCTCATAGGCTTGCTCTTGATCGGTTGTGGGGTCACGAAGAATCTTATGCTTGCCTTGAAACATCACATTGGGCGCACCATCTTTGTCATAATCGATAAAGAAAATGCCTTTTTCGCCCTTTTCAAAGGTTTGCATACCAAACACTTTTTGTCGGTAGGTTTGCTTGTTTTCTGGATAAGTATAGGTGCCACCGGGCTGGCGTAACAATATCTCGGATCGCTCTTGACCTTTGAATGTTTGATTGACTCGGATCTTAACGTAGGTATAAATCATTTTGTTGACTGGATGGGGGCTTGTCCAAGTTGAAACCACTTCGCCCATACGAACCTCTTTGGCCACTTTGGTCATTTCTTTGGGAGACATTTTAAAAACCAAAGAAGCCTGCGCAATCGGAGCTTGTAAAACACAAAAAGTCAAAAAAAGTACTGAAATCACAGCCTTTTTCCCCATTTTTCTTGTTTTGTTCCCCATTTCAACCCTCTTATTAACTTAATAAAAACAATTACTTATAAATTTATCACTTATAAAGTAACTTTTTCTATCCCCATAATTTATACATTACAGCAATTTCAGATCAATTCAAGTGAAAAATTAAAAATAGAAATAAAAGTTTCCATAGTTAAATAAAGTTTCTAAAATGAATTTTAGGTCCTAAAAAGTCTCAAAATATCTGTGGCGTAATTACACCCATCTGATCCACGCTCTTGATATCTATATTTGATATATAAAGAGATCGTTGCTTGGTATGAACAGTTCCTCATAAGATGGTGATCAAAATAAGTCTTGGCACGTGTGCAGATTTGATCGTATAACAGAGCTTGCCTATCGATCTGGATAAAGATATGAGTATGGCGCTATGACAGATACCAACGTTCGAGTGCGTTTTGCGCCCAGTCCTACCGGGTTTTTACACATTGGCGGGGCACGCACCGCTCTTTTTAATTATCTTTATGCCAAAAAACATGGTGGCAAGTTCATTTTACGGATTGAGGATACCGACAGTGAACGTTCCACCCAAGCGGCGGTGGATGCGATTTTAGATGGCATGCAGTGGTTGGGTCTGAACTGGGATGAAGGCCCCTTTTTTCAGAGTCAGCGTTACGATATCTATAAAAGTTATATCCCAAAAATGCTCGAAGAAGAAAAAGCCTATCGCTGCTATTGCAAACCAGAAGAGCTCGACCAAATGCGCGATGAACTCAAAGCGCAAAAGAAAAAACCAATGTATGACGGTCGTTGCTGGGAAAAACGTCACCAAGTTTTAGACCAACCGCATACCATTCGTTTTCGTGTACCAGAAGGCACCACCGTGATCGATGATTTGGTCAAAGGTCAGGTTACAGTTGATCATAAAGAGGTAGAAGATTTAATCATTGCGCGTAGTGATGGCACCCCGACCTACAATTTTGTGGTTGTGGTCGATGATGCGCTCATGGAGATCTCACATGTCATTCGGGGTGATGATCATCTTAACAATACCACCAAGCAAATTTTGCTTTATGAAGCGATGGGTTTTGCCATCCCCGCATTTGCACACTTGCCATTGATTTTGGGCCAAGATAAAGCCCGATTATCCAAACGTCACGGCGCCACCGCCGTGCAAATGTATCGAGATATGGGATATTTCCCCCATACCATCAATAATTTTTTGGTGCGTTTAGGCTGGTCACATAAAGACCAAGAAATTTTTAGCATGCAAGAAATGATCGAGGCTTTCAACTTTGAAGCAGTCGGAAAATCCCCAGGGATTTTCAATCCAGAAAAATTGCTTTGGATGAACCAGCATTACATCAAAGAAAAACCCTATACCGAAATCCTGCAAGGGATCGAGCAGTTCATTGCTATCCCTGAGGATAGAAAAAACTCACCTTTGATGGAGAAAGTCATCGACTCCTTGCGCGATCGGGCCAAAACCTTGGATGAGTTTGCCAAACTTTGTACATTTTATACTGAAGATCAACTGATCATCACACCAGAAGATCAGCAAGCGTTTCTCACCAAAGAGGCCAAACCTTATGTGCAAGCTTTGCTTGCAAAGTTACAAGAGTTGCAAGACTGGACACATGATACTTTAGAAGCAACATTTAATCAGACATTAGAGGAAAATAACATTAAGTTCAAAGACCTCGGTCAACCTTTACGCATCATTCTGACTGCATCCAAGTTTAGCCCTGGAATTTATGTGATCCTAGAGATATTGGGCAAAGATCGATCAATCAAGCGCATCGAAGACGTGCTGGCGATGATGTAAATCTCTAACAAAAAATTTGTTCCTATTGAGAGCGATTGTTTTGGCGAATTTCGCGAGCTTCGTCTGTAAGTGCTTCCATACCAAAGGTTTGGATAATTTCGTCAAAAAGTGCGCGCGGCGGAAGTCCTTGTTTATAGATATTTTCCACATATTCACGACGTTTGGTTGCTTCCTCGCCCTCACATCCAAAATCGGCCAGGGTAATGGTTGCATCATCAGGACAAGCCAAAGCAGCAAAAATCATGTTTTGAAAATTAAAACCTTCATCCGTTTCAGCGCTGGGCGCTTCTTGCATATTGGCATGTGGATTCACATTCGAATGTCCGACTTGTGGCGCTTGCCCCATTTCATGCAGGTTAGGGGCTTTTGACATGACAGGGTGCTGGTTGCGTGGTTGTTGTGCGACCAAAACCAGCATCAAAACTGTAATAATCAATAACAATACATTGGTTACACCCAAATGGTCCCATTTCATATGATATCCTCCAAAGCCAAAAACACCGAAAATTACGCTGAATCATGTGATGCGTAACTTGATTCTGTACAGCTTCACCTTTATAACGTCAGGTGGAAGAAAAATCCAGCTAGATCTTTATCGGAATTTTATGATAGGAGAAGAAATATGATCGAGAAAAGAAAATCGCCCAGGGTTCCTGTTTCTATCAAAGTAGAGTCAGGACCGATTCACGACAACTTTATCTTTGGCTACGCCCGCGATATCTCTTCGACAGGGATCAGCATCAGTTCAGAAATTGTCAGCTCGATGGATGCTATTCCTAATATTGGAGATAAGCTGACACTGTCCTTCAAACTCCCCAAGAGTGATCATAAAATCACTGTCTTGGCTGAGCTCGTCCGTGTAGATTTATCTGAAGGTGAGTTGCCGGTATTGGGACTGACCTATACTGAAATTCAGCAAGAGTCGAAAGTCACCATCAATCATTACGTGAGTCAAACCCAGATGAAATTATTTGCCTAAAAAATAGCCCTGTCATCAAAAAACATGGGCAGAAGGATTAATGGTCATAGGAGAGGAGCTCTTCGTATTTACTGTACCAGTGTGTAAACCATTGTTGAATGTTGTTTTGATCGTAAATGGTTTCTATTTTTAGATCTTCATTGGCAATGTTTTCTTGAACACAATGTAAAACCTGCTTAAAATCCTCGTATTGATACAGCGCTACGCCATTGTTCATCCAATCTCTGGTATGCAGATCTTTTAGAAAAATTTTAATATCGCGCGAAAATTCATTGTTATTGCGATCCGCAGCAACGTTGGAAATTACTTTGTAATACTTATAATTTTCACAAATAACTTCTGCAATTTTTGCAAGATATGGGATTTTGGCAGCACGATATTGCAGCTTATTGTTAATAGTTCTGTCAGTTTTTGGGCGAATGTCCATGCTAAAACGACCATCGATCCATATATTTTGTAGAAGATATTTTAATCCTGCTCTTGTATCCGTACTGGCGCGTAAGAAAAAATTGGTTCGAAACCACAATGCTGAATTACTTTGTAGGGATGCTGATAGTGAATCTTGGCGATCACTTAAAAAAACATGAGGTACATGTTTAATGCCTACTTCTTTGGCAGGAAGACTGTTCGATGGAATGGACTGTGTGACTTCTAATTGATATGATGTATATGGATTGGTTGGCAAACAGTACAATCGAAACCCAAGCATGTTTTGTGGTTGAATGGATGGACCCCAACCAAGGCTCATTCAAATATTGTCTGCCGCCGTAGGCAGAGTCAGAGACGTAGATATTTGCAAAGTATTTAGGCAGCAGTCTTTTTATATACGTAAATGAAATGATCATGACACCTGTGTAATCTGAACAATCACCTCGACCCGAGCGCATATTATCTGTTACATCCAAGCAATCATCATTTTTTTCGTATGCCATCGATTGCTTCGCTGCGGTTGCTAAGCTTAAAAAGAAAGTTTGATAGGACATGGATTGAATATGCTTTATTAATGCGGTTTTTCTTTCTTCAATTTCTTTCTGGTCTGCATCCGTGTATAAAAATTCTCCTAACGTATCGCTTGCAAATTTTTCCAACACAAATTTTTCTACTGTACGTGCTCGTTTTTGTTTTTCAATGATACTAAACTCAGAAGATATTCCGGATTTAGAAAAAATCTCGCGTTCGTATAACAAATGCAAGGGCCAATCAATCAAACTTAATTGAAGGTCTTCCGGAATCGGTACAATCTGGTTGCTTCGATCAGCAAAGGGCATTTCTGCAAGCCTGCGGTAATAAATGCGGTGCTCAAATAAATTAGGTGTCAGCGTGTCGACAATTTGGTATCTATCCCAAGTGGTGTTTTGATCTTGCGCGTACGTTGGGAGGTCAAGAAAACAGGTGAAAAACAGCACCAAACAAACAATACAACGTTTTGATAAATACAATATAGATCCCCCAATCTTTAAGTGTTTATATCAAAAGCGAATTCATAAAGTCAAACGCATTATTTTTAGGTGATTAGGTAAGTCCCTAGTGCAACCAAAATCGCCAATGTACATAAAGATCAAGGTCGTTTGGGTGGCTTATCATTAGTACATCAAGCGTTCTTTGGTGGTTTCCTCGTATTGAGATTGTTGAATAGATCCAATCGCATCTAAGATTTTTTCGACGCTAGCAGGCCTGTGTTGGGGTTTTTTGGCCAAACAGCTCATGATCATATTGACCAGCATATAAGGCACACCCTCAACGTGTTGATCCAACGGGACAGGAACTTTGTTGACATGATCATGCAAAGCAGTCTCACCCTCAAATGGAGGTTTTCCTGCGAGCATTTCGTAAAAGACCACCCCAAGCGAATAAATATCGGATTGTTTACTGGTCTGTACCCCTAGGATTTGTTCAGGTGAAGTGTATTTGGGGGTACCACGCTGGATCGAAATATGATTGGACATATCTGCCAACTTCGCAATGCCAAAGTCCATGAGCTTGACTTGTTTTTGCGGTAAGAGCATGATGTTGGATGGCTTGATATCCCGATGAATGATTTGCATTTTATGCGCATAAATCAAGGCATGACAAAGTTGTGAAGCAATCCCTAAAAAATCATGCAAAGCAATGCTGCCCATCTGCTTGAGGACAAATTGTAGAGTTTTGCCTTGGAGGTGTTCCATCGAAATAAACAAATGATCATTTTCAAGACCATAGTCAAAAATTTTGACGATGTTGGGATGTTGTAAATACGAAGAGGCTTTGGCTTCTTGGAAAAACGCTTGCAAATGATCAGTGTCTTCTTGATCACGCGATAGAATTTTTAACGCAACCCACTCCCCATCCTTGCTATCTTGCGCTTTGTACACACGTGACATCGCACCTTGCCCGATCAAGCGATATAATAAAAAGCGGTTGGTATAGGCGTGGAGGGTGTCTTTTTTCTTAATGTATTGTAGTTTTTGTTCTAGATCTTCTGCGCGTGCATTGATGCTGGTTGTGCCATCACCCATATGGATAAGACGTTTATAAACATGCAAAGCTTCATGGTGGATTTTTCCTTTTTCTAAAAGCTCTGCTAGTGTGCGCAAATCTTTTGGATTGCGTGTCGCACGTCGATCGTACATCAGTGGATAAAACAAACCTGGAATTTGCGTAGCATGTTGATGTTCGATCATATAAGTAAAAACCAGAATGTGCGCCTGTAGATAATTCTGATGGGTCTTATCGATGTTGTGAATAAGCTGACAAGCATGCGATAACTGGTCGTGTTGTAAACAGACTTTGATCGCATCCATGTACTGCTTGGACAGATGGTACACACGAATCAGATCATTCCATTTTCCGATACTTTGGTAATAGAAAACTGCCTGCGAATAAATGCCAGCTTTTTCAAATAATCTCGCGGCCTTTTCTGGTTGCCCTATGCGAACGAGCATTTCACCAGCTTCATTGATTTGGTCAGCTTTTACATAGGCTTGCATGGCTTTTTTGAAATCATAAAGATTTTCAAAAAGCTTGGCGGCTTCGCTAAACGCGCCAGCCTTCCAAAATGCATCTGCAGCTTCTTTGATCAAATTTTCACCGAGCAAGTATTTAGCAAAGTAGTAGTTATGTTTTTGCTCTTGTCCAAGTGTAAGATAAATATCTGCGACGGTTTCCCATTGATTGATTTTTTCAAAACATTGAATGGCCTTTGGATAATCTTTTTGTTTTAGATACGATTGTCCTCGCTCGATCAATGCTTTTTGATAGTCGCCATCTTTTTGCAATTGGTGGGTTTGTTGCTCAATTTCGACCAGTTGCCCAATGGTCATATTTTGCAAATCGTCTTCTTGTTTCATTTTTCCCTACCTTTTGCTTCGTACCTTCGTCTTCATTGATATAGGAGTTAGCTATAGCAAATGAAATAACGCCCTGTATCATTTTGTACGTAGCTACGCCTAATATACCAAAAAATGCCCCATTTTAGGCACTAAAACGTCTGCAAAATTTGCAGATGAGCCAATTTACAGCACTGTGACAAGTGAAACCAAAGGCAGAAAAGCAGATAATTTCTTTTTATATCAACAAGTTATAAAAAAATAAAAAACGACACAGCATGGCACTATTCTTGCTTTTTGACAATGTAATGCATGCAGTAGAAAAAAAACCAACACTTTCACAAGGGATTGTGCTGAAACAAGTTTTTTTATCTGTCGTGCTGCTCGCATCTATGTTGCAGTTTGTTAACTTTACCGATGTTGAAGAAAAGCAAATCCGTAGAAAATACTTACAATCAGGGTTTGGTAGTATTCAAGATGTCAAGTATGCACAAAAAGCACTTTCCAAATATCTTTCGGTTGACCTAGCACAGTTCAAAACATTCAAACAAGATTTTGGTGCAACGCAGCTTCAAGACACATTGGAAGCCAAGACACAGATGGTTGTCTCCTATCAGGTCAAAAACTCGCTTAGCATTCATACCCAATTGGGATTTACTTACTCCAAGCAAGATATCTCGACGGTTTCATCCATCGAAACCAACGACACCCGCCATGAAAAAATGCTTTATGGATCTATGGGTTTGGATAAATATTTTTTGCATGACTCAAAACTAAATTTTACGCTTGGAATGGTACGTGCGAAAAATTACTCATCAGGTCAAATCAATCTCTATCCTACAGCCGCTTTGACGTATTCCCATATGATCAAATCTGCCAACGTCGCTTTTTCTCTGGCCAGCCAGGCCATTGGTGGTGGTTCATTTACGGGACTGTATGGCAATCAAATGCTTCACCATGCCAAGCTTGCCTTTGCGATCCCAGTCACAGAAAAATTTGGATTACAAAGCGATATCGCCATGGGTCAAACCAGGGATGCCTTTGTCGGTAGCCAAAAAGCCAACATCATGGCAACAAGTGTAAAGGTCAACTATACCATTCATGAGAATGTAGAATTTGGCTTTGGTATCTATAACCGACAATTGACCAATGACCAAAACTTCCAAAATCCTGTCAAAGAAGGCATGATGTACATGGCTTCGATGAAAGTGTCTTATTTTTAGTCAAAAAATTATTTTTTGAGTTCTTGTAAAAGCTGCTTGATCTCTTGCTGTTTTTTATCCAAGCGATAAAGGTAGGCAAACAGTACAATAAGAAAAAAGGCATAGCCCAGCATAAAATAAGCAAGTGTGTTCATGATTGACGCTCCAGAATTTGTTGTTCAAGTTTTTCTAAAAATAAACGGTGTCGAAACAAATAGGCAAAAAGACACAGCATGCTGACAAGAGTAAGAACCAAGGTCACCGTCATACTGCTGGTCAAACCATCTTTGTTTCGGATAACGGTGGGATGCACCCCTCGCCATAGCCGGACGCTAAAATGAATCAAAGGAACATCCAAGAATGCAATTATTGCGATAATCGATGAAATCACAGGGGCTTTTTTTTGGTTTTCTTTGAGATATCCTTGGAAGAGCAAATAACCTGTAAAAATCAGCCATAAAATAAAGGTGCTTGTCAAGCGAGGTTCCCACGTCCAATAATCTCCCCAGATCGGCTTTGCCCATGTTGGTCCAGTCACCAGTACGATACAACAAAACAAATAACCGACCTCAATGGCACTATTGCTACGCCAGTGATATTTATTCTCGCGCTTGACCAAGTACAAAATCGAGGAAACAAAAGCGATAAAAAAACCAACATACATGGTCAACGCGCTGGAGACATGGATATAAAATATTTTTTGCACAACCCCTTGCGTTTTTTCCATGGGGGCATACAAAAAGATCGTAGCAAATGCAATGCTTAACAGAATGGATATGGGTAGCCAGAGTTTCATGTCAAATCTTCGGTTACAAACTCATACAAGAGCATCGCAGAAAAAACAAATAGTAAATTCATACCGAGCAGCGGCGCTACATTGGGCTTAGAAGAAACTTCGATTGCTGTAGACAGCGCATGATGAAAAAATAAAAACAAAGGAATACACAACGGAAAGAACAAAATCATCACCAATGTCTGGTGCACGCGTGAGAAAACGGAAAATCCATAAAATAAAATACCCAGTGCAACATAGGAAAGGGAGCCTGAAAGGAAGATAAGACAAAGTAGTGGTGTAAAAATTATCACCGAAGCTTGAAAAAAAACATGCAGCAATAGCCATAGCATAACTTCAATGGCAAATACCCAGGCCAAGCTTATGCTAAGCAGCGCAATGTATAGCTGGGTGGGGGAAGCGCCTGTTAAAATCAGTGCTTGCAGAATTTTCTGTTGCGCAAACTTATTATGGGATTCGATCAAAAAAAATTGTCCCATAAAAAACATGCAAATCAGAAAAATACTAGGGAAGTAGGAAGTAGGTTCCTTCAAATGCGAAAATCCTAAGACCATCAAAAATAAAATGATCAAACTTTGCAAGCAAACCATCAACAGCGATACTTTATTTTTAAAAAACCAGCGGGTAAAAAAACATAGCAATTTATAAAGCATGAATCCCTCGATTTTCGATGGTAAGTACCTGATGGCCTATTTCGGCAGCCCATTGTCGATCGTGACTGGCGATAACAACCAAAGCATCTAGGGTTTTTAGGTGCTCAGATAATAAATCTTTGGCTCTTGTATCTAGGGCGTTGCTCGGTTCATCAAGAAAAACAAAGTCGGGTTGATGCATCAAAGCTCGGGTCAGACAAACTTTTTTGAGCTCGCCTTGTGAAAGCATTTTGCATTTTTTGTATAGCAGGGGCTGTAAACCAAACAGGTTGATCAACTGCTCTAAATAGGTAGGATCGACCTGTTTTTCTGAATGCTGATACATGGATGCAAAAATACGAAGGTTTTCGTGTACGTTAAAATCATCCAAGAGATAGGGATGGCTCAAACATAAGCCGAGCCTTTGGAAAAAATGGGTTTGAGAAATGATTTGGTCGCCCACCATGACATTGATCCCACCTTGGTCAGGCTGAAGCATATGCGCGATCAAAGCGATCAAAGTCGACTTTCCGGCACCATTACGAGCGATAAGGATCGTTTTTTTATCATTGGCCAAGGTCAAAGACACATCATGAAAAATAGTTTGCCCGGGATAGGCAAAACAAACATTTTCTAGGTGGATATAAACGGGCATCATGACGGGTTAGTCATATAGTATATGGTAGAGTTGACGTTGCAACAAATCAATTTGATGCAAGGTTTTGGCGGATGGGTTTGTAGAAGCTTTCAATGTTTTGATTTTTTCTTGTAAGATTTCCGCAGTGACTTCTTCCTGCTTAGAAGGTTTGATAAAAAAGTATAGTAGCAGTGCTACTGCCAATAGCAAGCTGAAGTACAGTGTCCATAAGCGCATTTGATACTTTATCGGTATCACTCCACCGATCTTAACATGAATTGAGGGCTTATTGAGGTTGAGTTCAAAAGCTTTGCTGAATTTGGTTCCCAAGCTTTCTGGAATGGCAATTTCAGTGGCATCGTCTTTTGCAAGCTTGATTTGGTCTTTGTTAGAAATGATGTGGATACTCTGATACCCTTGCGTATTGGGCCTTACAAAAAGAATACCGCGATGATCAAGAGGGTACATATACGAAAAGCGAAATGATTTGGTCGCGCCAGGGGGTAACATGATATCCAAGAACATGGTATGGGTTTCACCATCCAAACGAACTTCCTGGCGGGTGATTCCGTCAATCAAAGAAGGATTAAAACCCCCTTCAATCAATTTTAGCGCCAAAGGCTGGGCATCAGTTTTACCGTAGTGGTAAGCTTTTTTGCCCGTATTGATCAATTCAACTTGATGGGTGACTTTAACCAAGTCTGTGCCACCAAATTCTAGAAAGACGACCTCGGTGGTTTGAATATCATCAATGCTGCCAGTGGTAGGGGCAATGGTGATGTTTTCAACGATGCGGGTTGGATAGGCAAAAAATTTCGAGTCAAAAAAAGTATTATCAAAAGGTACACTGACTTGATAAAACCAGTCTTTTTGGTTTTCAATGTCGAAAGTATAAGTGCCTTCTGGATCGGTTTGGGCTTGGCTTGCAGCAATTTGTTTTTTGGCATTAAAAATTTTAAGAATTACTTTTTGGCCAACCACAGGTTGGTAGTCGTTATTTGCCCATGTGGTGACGCTCCCTTGTATGGGCTGCGCCATGGCATAATGACTGATCAGCAAAAAACAAGTCAAGACAAGCTTTAACATTGCTTTTCCATTTCTTGCCAGCGCATTTGTGCTTGCTCAATATCTTTTAAGACTTGCACAGTTTGTGCTTGCGTTGTAGCGCGAAGCTCTTTGTAATCTTGGGCCGAAATTTTGCCAGTCTCAAAATCAAAATCGAGTTCACGCATGGATTGCAGTAAATTTTCTTTTTTTTGCATCAAAGCTGCGATGGGGTCGATGGCCTCTTCATGCAAAAATTCCTTGTGGGTGTTTTTATAAAACGGCAATACGATAATGACGATCGATACAATGACGATAGCTGTAAATAAAGCAGTCATGCGATCCTCTGTTGCTGTTTACGTCTTGGGGCAGGCCACATCACAATCATGGTACCTAAAACCAGCATGAGTCCACCAATCCATATATACTGTACCAAAGGATTGATAATGACTTTGACAAAAACACTTTGCTGATTTTCATCAAACGATAGCAAGGCAAAATACAAATCTTCAACCAAGGAGCGTTTGATAAAAACTTCTGTACCAACCTGAGGCGGCTCGCCTTCGATTTGGCTACGGTACAAAACTTTGGCCGGATAGGCATAAGAAAATGGTTTGTCGTTTTTCCAAATCGAAAATTTGGATGTAAACACTTCTTTATGGGTGTTTCGGGCAACATCGATTTGATCATAGCGAAACGTATAGTTACCGAGGGCTTGTGCCTGGCCAGCGACCATCTGAAATTCTTTTTCGACTTTAAAAGCCGCCCCACTAAAACCGATAAACAAAAGCACAATGCCAAGATGTACAATATATCCACCATAACGGCGTTCATCTTTACGTACCAAGCGGATCAAAGCTTGCAAAAAGCTTTCTTTCAGGGCGCGCATCCGGATTTGAATGCCTTTTTTATATTCAAGATAAATGGTCGCAACCACAAAAGCGCAAAAAGTAAATGCAGTAATAACAGCAATGTGGATGGTATAAAAAATACTGGTTAAGATGGTGGCCAGAATACAGACCAGAATAGAAAACAGCACGGGCCAGACAAAGGTTTTTTTAAGTTGCTGCCAAGAGGTTTTACGCCAGGCAATCATCGGTCCAATACCCGTTAAGATCAGTAACATCAGCCCAATGGGAACCATAACTTTGTTAAAATAAGGTGGGCCAATCGAAATTTTAACCCCGCGTACGGCCTCTGACAATACTGGAAAAATCGTACCCCACAAAATTGCCACGGCTGCCCCGACCAAGACCAGGTTGTTCAATAGAAATGCTGATTCACGAGAAAGCATAGAATCTAATTTGTTGGGGCTTTCAAGGTCTTTTAAACGATAGAGAAGAAATCCAACCGAGACCACAATACTTAAAACCAAAAAACTCAAAAAATAAGTGCCAATGTCGGATTGGGCAAACGAATGCACAGATGAAACAATACCAGAACGTGTCAAGAAAGTGCCAGTGAGGGTAAGGATAAACGATAGTAAAACCAAAACCATGTTCCAAACTTTGAGCATGTTGCGCTTTTCTTGAATAATAATTGAATGCAAAAAAGCCGAAGCGGTCAGCCATGGCATAAAAGCGGCATTTTCTACTGGATCCCACGCCCAATAGCCTCCCCAGCCTAGGACTTCATAGGCCCAAGAGGCGCCTAGTAGATTGCCGAGTGACAAAAAGAACCAAGCGGTCAATGTCCACTTTCGAATTTTGATCACCCATTCGTTGTCGAGTTTACCTGAAATCAAGGCTGCCATGGCAAAGGCAAATGGAATCGACATGCCGACATAGCCAAAGTACAGAGATGGTGGATGAATGATCATATAGTAATTTTGCAAAAGCTCATTGAGCCCACGTCCATCGTCATATCCCCCTAGCTGTGCATACGGAATAATATCAAAGGGGTTGGCTGCAAACAGAAGCACGACAACAAAGAAAATTTGAATGCTGGAAAGGGTGGTGATGACATAGGGAAATA
>JAGRMV010000109.1 GCA_020441045.1 Deltaproteobacteria bacterium
TGTACAAAAAGGAATTTATTGTCAAAGAATTACGCTATACCAAAGATGTATTTGCGCCAGGCGATGTTTTTGATCTAAAAATCAGAAGTCGATTTGAGCCATGTAAGGCGACGATCAAGAGCGTTGGAGAAACCGTGCACGTTGCATTTATCGAGCCACAAAAATCCATTACTCCAGGTCAAGCCGCGGTTTTCTATAAGGATGATTGTGTTATAGGTGGTGGATGGATTGATCGCGTGATCGCGTGATCGTATTTGTTTTATAGGTTTGGCTGCATATATAAAATTGCTTTTGCTTTTTGTTGCTGGATGCTAGGTAAGCCCTATGAGTCACGTTACGCCAGTTCGTTTTACACATGTAAATGCTGCAGAGCATTTTTTTCAGTCGATCATGGATACAGGATTTGCGGTTTTAACCGATCATTTGATTGATCCGCAACTGACAGCAGATGTCTATGCTGAGTGGAAGCAGTTTTTTGCGTCAGAGGATAAGCATCAATACACCTATGATAAATCTGTACAAGCTGGCTATTTCCCCTTTGGGAGTGAAAATGCCAAAGGAGCGATGTATTCTGATTTGAAAGAATTTTTTCGTTACTATGCCTGGTGGGATCGTAATCCTTTGTCCCTGATGCCATCCACACTACGATATTTTGCACAAGCCACTGAAATGGCAAGCATTCTTTTACAATGGATTGAAAAATATACGCCTGATGATATCCGCGCTTCTTTTTCATGCAGCTTGCCCAAAATGGCCGAAGCAAGCTCCGAAACCTTGTTGCAGGCCACGCATTATCCTCCATTGACTGGCAATGAAAACACTGAAGCTGTCCGAGCTGCGGCGCATGAAGATATTAATCTATTGACCTTATTGCCTGGAGCGACTGCTTCTGGTTTGGAAGTTCAGGATCTCAAAGGTCATTGGCATAGTATTAGTTGTGATCCAGGCAATATGATTATTAATACTGGGGATATGCTCAAAGAGGCCAGTGGTGGATATTATCCTTCTACAACCCACCGTGTGATTAACCCAACAGGAGAGCTAGCCTTGCAATCAAGGTATTCATTACCATTGTTTGTGCATGCGCGATCTGAGGTTCGTATTTCACAGCGATATACGGCCTATGAATATTGGAAAGAGCGCATGCGGGAAAATGGTTTGATGTAAATGTGACTCTGATGATCTAGCAGTACAGCAGTCATTTGTCATAAAATTTATTGCGTTCCATATAGTTATGTATTTCTGGTGTGACCACGTTCTGGATGATCTGCCTGTCATATACATCATCACGAATATTTGTGCTTGAGATGTTTGGAATAGAGGTAGGGTTATCTTTCTCACCTCTTGGGACATAGTAAATGGCGAATTCTTTTTCGAGCTCAGCATAGTGATTCCAAGTTTTGACCTGTTTTTCCAAGTCAGAACCGATCACTAGACTAAAAACATGTTCAGGGTATTTTTTCTTTAAGTGTTGTAGGGTGAAGTAGGTCTTCCCATCAAATGCTAGGTCTTTTTCAATATCGGTTACTCGAAATGGGGGATTGAGCTCAGTGACAAGAAGTTCACACATTCGAAGGCGATGCTCAAAGGGGATGCTTTGCTTACCAAAAGGGTGGTGAAAAACAGGTGCAAACCAAATTTCATCCAGATTAAAAGTTTTGAGCGCATAAGTTGCGGCCAAAAGGTGTCCCAGGTGAGGAGGATTGAAACTCCCTCCAAAAAAACCAATTTTCATATGTCCTATGTATCGTACAGTTTGCCCTTGTACAAGCCACTATTTCGCGTGCTTGGTCGATTTTGTCGTGGCTTGATGTGAGGACAGAAATGATGTATAAGAAAGCCTATAGGGATATTCAGGTCAGATGAGGCTTTTTTCTTTTTTGAGAAACACCCCACCTTCCTTGAGTTCCAAAAAAATCAACCGTAATATATGCAATGAAGAACGTACATACATATACGTTTGGCTGCAAAGTAAACTTTTTTGATACAACTCAGCTAGAGGCAATACTTCGTGATGCTGGCAGTGCAAAAATTGATGCAGCTAAGATCAGTAAGCCAGATGCTGTTGTGGTCAATACTTGTACCGTGACAGAAAACGCTGATAAACAGGCCAACCAATTGATTCGAAAAATCAAACGTGAGCATCCAGAAACAAAAATAGTGGTAACGGGGTGTTATGCGCAAGCCAACGGTGATGAAATCGCTTCTATGCCTGAGGTTGATCACGTTGTGTCTTTTTCTGAGCAAATGCAATTGCCTTCTGCGCTGGGATGGGAAGACAAACGAACGAGCCTAACCTTGCCCATTGTCAAATCCAATCGCACCCGCGCCAATGTTAAAATTCAGGATGGATGTAAGGCGTACTGCTCTTATTGTATTCTTCCTTACGTTAGAGGAAAGAGCCAGTCCGTCTCGCTCGAGCATATTTTACAACAGGTTGACGGTTTTGTCGGAGACGGGCATCAAGAAGTGGTTATCACCGGTACCCATATTGCTGGTTACGGTCGAGATTTCCCCAAACGTAAAAGGCTATCAGATGTACTTTATGCTATTTATAATCAACACCCGTCCCTATGGATCCGTATCAGCTCTCTAGAACCTGTAGGTCTTACGCCGGATTTTATCAAAGCTGTTTCGGAGATCCCTACCATAAGACCCCACTTTCATATTCCATTACAGAGTGGACATGATGATGTTCTCAAAAGTATGAACAGAAAATATAAAACCAAGCATTACCAGGAACGTATTGAAAAACTGGTATCAACCCAACCTCATGTCAATATTGGGACCGATGTCATTGTTGGGTATCCAGGTGAAACCAAAGAGCAGTTTCTAGCAACCTGTGAGTTTGTTAAAAAAATGCCCATTACATATTTGCATGTATTTCCATATTCAAGTCGACCTGGGACCAAATCTGCCTCGATGCAAGAAACAGTTTCTATCAATGAAAAGAAAAAACGGGTGCGCACGTTAATGGATATTGGAAAAGCAAAAAAACAAGCTTTTATGCAGCGGTTTCATCAACAAATTGTCCCTGTCATGATTGAGAAAAATAGAACTTCATTAGGATGGCTTAAGGGTATCACCCCTCATTATATCTCTGTCCATGTGCAAGGCAATGATCGTTTGATGCAGCAAGAAGTAGATGTTGAGCTTGTACATTTATGCACTGATCAAACCTTAGGTCTATATTATCAGGGGAGGGTAGTATGAATCTGCTGGTCGAATTGATCGAAAAAAAAATGGGTGAAAAGTTTTTGGATCCTCACTACGTAAGAACCGCGCTTACCCATCGTTCTTTTATGAATGAGAATAATCATTTGGGGGGTGAAGACAACGAAAGATTAGAGTTTCTAGGTGACTCTGTGTTGGGGTTGATTGTCAGCCATGAATTGATGCGAAAGTTTCCCAATGAAAAAGAAGGGTCATTGTCGAAGTATCGATCTAGTTTGGTAAATGAAAAAGTACTCAGTAAGTTGGCTTTAGAGATTTCAATGAATGAGCACGTGCGCCTAGGAAAAGGTGAAGATAAAAATGCTGGACGAAAAAAGAAGTCAATTTTGGCCGATGCGTTTGAAGCATTGATTGCGGCAGTATTCCTATCAAATGGGTTTGATGCAACCAAGACATTTGTACTTTCACTTATGGAACCTTGGATTAACTCAGTACAAAATTATTCGTTGGTGCTGGATTATAAGTCTCAATTACAAGAGTATACTTTGAAACTTTTTAAAGTGATTCCACGCTATAATTTGATCAAGCAAGTAGGTCCTGACCATTTTAAAACTTTTGAAACACAAGTTGTTATCAACGAAAAAGTTTATGGAATGGGAAAAGGAAAATCAAAAAAAGACTCTGAGCAAAAAGCTGCTAAGCAAGCATTAGAGGCTTTAAAAGAAAGTGAGTCGGCCCATGTCTAAAGTTGTTATTGTAGGTCGTCCGAATGTGGGTAAATCGACATTGTTTAATCGTATGATTGGTAAGCGTAAAGCGATCGTTTATGACCGTCCAGGTGTTACCCGAGATCGAAATGAGGATGTAATTCAAATTGGTAAAAAAAATATTACATTGATTGATACGGGTGGATTTGAGTTTGAGAATAAAGGTATTATTGAGAAAGAAACAACGGCACAAATTGAGAAAGCTATAGCTGAGGCCAGCCTTTTGCTATGGGTTGTTGATAGCAGAGCTGGTATACATCCTGAAGATCAGAGATTGTCTAAGGTATTGCGAAAATTAAACAAGCCGATGGTTTTGGTGCTTAATAAAGTAGACCCCGGTTCTTCCAACGATTTGCAATGGGAATTTGAAAAGCTAGGGTTTAAAAATTCTGTCAAGGTTTCAGCAGAACACGGTTTGGGTATGGGCGATTTATATGAATCTATAGACCCCTATATTCAAGGAAATACCCAAATTGACGTCTCGGATGAAGCAGAAGCGATCCATGTAGCAGTTGTAGGTCGCCCAAACGTAGGAAAGTCTTCTTTGATCAACGCTTTGATTGACCAAGAAAGATTGGCCGTATCCGAAATCGCAGGCACGACCCGAGATATGATTGACATTGCTTTTGAACATGAGGGACAAAAGTTTGTGTTTTTGGACACAGCGGGGATGCGTTATAAGCGTAAAGTCACTGATGATGTGGAGTATTTTAGTGTCAAGCGTACCTTTGAAGCCATTGACCGGGCTGATGTTGTTATGCTTATCTTATCGGGACCAGACCAGCTCACCACCCAAGAAGAAAAAATTGCAGCGCAAATTATCAAAAATAATAAGCCGCTGTCCATTTTTGTGAACAAATGGGATTTATGCTCTTCTAGTGATGCAGAAAAAAATGAATTTCGTCTTGATCTTTATGCAAAAGCAAAATTTTTGTCATTTGCCGATGTCTTTTTTATTTCGGCCTTAAAAAAATATGGCCTTAAAAAAATCTTTGTTCAAGCCAATCATTTATATAATAGAACTTATCGTGAATATGACGAAGAAGAAGTTATTCATGCTTATAAGACGATATCGAACTATCATAGTCAGGTAGGGCGGCAAGGACATTTTTTGGAACTTAAGCGTTTAACCGTTGATATTCGTAAGAGACAGTCGCCTGTCTTTAAGATAAAATGCAATCGGCCCAAGTTGATCACTCCGGCGTACAAAAAATATTGGAAAAATGCACTGATTGATTTTTTCAACCTTCGGGGAATTCCTATCGATGTCAAATTTCGACAAAAATAAGTGTTTCTTCTTTAAAGGTCTATGAATAAATGCTTTGCGTATCAACAAACAATTGCAAAAAAATCAAATTAACGTATGGTGCTCTGATGCTTTTGCGCTCCAGGGTGCTTGAATGGTGATAGCAACATGGGGGTGACAGGGACCTAATAAGGAGTATGTTGTGAAAAATCTATTTGATCAATGGAAAATATCGCTTTTAACACTAAGTAAAGATGAAGTGAAGGCAGATGTCTGTGTTATACCTGTATGGAAGCAACAAGGTAAACTTGATGATTGGACAGCGGTTGTCGATAAAGAACATCAAGGTATCATATCCAATTGGATAGGTTCTTCATTTGTCAAAAATGATCGTGAAAAGGCTTTTTTCTTTCCCAATATCGGGTCTTCAAAAGTAAAAGATTTTTTAGTATTTTGTTTGGGAGATCCTGAGCAAAGCAAGCCCGAGGAAGTGCGCAATGCTTTTGCGCGAGCCTCTAAAATGATAACGCAAAGGGGATATAAAAAAGCTGCGGTTGTGCATGCTGGCGATCAACTCGATTTCTCTTTGGCCATCGAAGGTTTTCTTTTAGGTAGTTACCGTTTTGCAAAATATAAGGATGATGAAAAGGCGGGGCAATCACTTGATACATTTTCATTTTATGTGCCGGCGAGCACAAAAAAGACTGTGGCAACTGCTTTGGATAAAATTTCTGCCACTACCCGCGCCATCTTCCTAGCAAGAGATTTGGTGAACGAACCGGGTAACGTAATTTATCCCGCCTCCTTTGCTAAAATAGCAAAAGAGGTGTGTAAAGATAGAAAACTTACATGCAAAGTTCTAGATCTAGCAGATTTGAAAAAGGAAAAAATGAACTTGCATATCGCAGTTGGACAAGCAAGTGCGCACGAGCCCAAGTTGGTGCATATTCACTACAAACCAGCACAAAAGGCAAAAAAGAAAGTTGCCTTGGTGGGTAAAGGCGTAACGTTTGATACAGGTGGACTTTCTTTAAAACCTCCGACAGCGATGGTTTCCATGAAATCAGACATGAGTGGAGCAGCAAGTGTGTTAGGGACGATGATGGCCATCTCGGACCTTAATTTGCCAATCGAGGTGCATGGTATTTTAGGGCTAGCAGAAAACGCAGTTGCAGGCAATGCGACTCGCCCTGATGATGTTGTGCGTAGCCGTAGCGGTATTACGGTTGAAATTGAAAATACGGATGCGGAAGGCCGTTTGGTGTTGGCCGATGCCTTGAGTTATGCCGATGACCTAAAAGTAGATTATATCATTGATGTAGCAACATTGACCGGTGCGTGCGTAATCGCGCTAGGTGACGAGATTTTTGCGGTGTATAGTCAGGATGATGCTTTGGCCCAGTCGATCGGTGCTTCTGCAGCTGAAGTGGGTGACAACGCCTGGAGAATGCCGCTGCACGAGTCTTATAAAGCGCAGCTAAAAAGTGATTTTGCCGATATGCGTAATGTTGGTGGCCGTGAAGGTGGGAGTATTACGGCAGCTTTGTTTTTAAGTGAATTTGTAAAAAAGGCAAAGTGGGCACATTTGGATATTGCAGGTCCTGCCAGAGCAAAAAGAGAGTTTGATCTTACGGCCAAAGGCGGTTCCGGCATACCAACGCGCACATTTATTCGGTTTTTGGAGAATTTGCAATAGAGCCTTATTTGCCTTTGAATAAAGAAATCAACGGAGAGTCTGAAAAAGCACCTTGGTAGTGTTCAATCACTTGATAAAAAATAGTACAGCTGGAGTCGCCTTCTTCAGGCTCGTTGATTTCTTGTCCATCGAGGTTGCCGACAGCGCTAACAATAAGCCAATCATATGAGGATAGGCCTGTGCGCGCACCGAGGTTGCCCGCGCCGTTTTCTTCCCATATTGATGGAGCGCAAGGTTCTCCCGTTTCAGTAAATTCGCGAATAAACATTCTGGGTGAGGTTCTAGAAGGTTCTAGGTTGTCAAAGTCAAACAGGCTAGGATAGGGAAGGGGACCAACTTCATCACCGTTTTCATCGACC
>JAGRMV010000110.1 GCA_020441045.1 Deltaproteobacteria bacterium
AACAAAACCTATAAAAAACCAAAGACGCAAAACTAAAACTCCGTCCGGTATTCAAAGTCAAATCCAACATCTATATCCTGATCTGCCTCAGCCTTATTGTCTCGAAAACTACCCTGTAAAGAAACTTTATCATTTAAAAATTGCTCTAAAGTAAATGTGTTTTCATTGCCAGCCGCAAATACATCAGTTGAATATGTAAGCCTTACTTTCGAGAATAAATTTTTTGCGACAAATAATTTTAGACCCGTAGTTTTGGTATCCTCTGAAAAATATGGAATAAATTGAAAAGAATCAACAAGCTTAATTTTTTTAAGTCCTGACTCAACTCTAGATTGAAAAGGTCCAGAAAGAACACTAGGAATCAATGAAGCGGATACCCCTTCATTAACACCGGAAGAAATAGCCAGATCATCCAATTCAACACCTAAAGTCAGCAATGATATAATTGCCGTCTCTTCTTTTTGAGGAATACTAGATAAGTAGGCTCGAATCACTTCCTGCTCTGTCCGGATATCTAACAAGATATCCGTATTTTGGACACGTGTACGAGCATTCAAATTAAAAGACATCGCAATTTCGTCATCTCGAATAAAACTTACAACACCTGGAAGCATATCAAATCGATTTTCTAAAAAAGTAACCTGACCTTCTACAATTTCCACGTTACCTAACAAACCAAATCTTCGATCGCTACCACGCAAGATTATATCTCCTTTTACTCTTGCGACTGCGACATCATTGCGCACTAAAAAATTATTGTTATCTGAATAAAAGCGCATATCAAATAACATTGATTCTTCTTCTTCTCGATATATTCGTTCTAACTCTTGTTCACTGGAAAAAGATAAAACTTGGCTTTGCCAATCCCATTGATCTGTGTACATACCACTGATGACTTCCAGGTCTGATTTCAACAACGGTTTTAACAAGTCACCTTCAACAGAAAATGGGCCCCTGACAAGTACAGGAAGATACTCAGGAAATCGTAAATTTACCTGGTCCAACGTACCTGTAAAATATAGTTTCATATCGTCTGGATCCCGTGACAAAAACAAATCTCCTTCCCCATTTAGTTCGCCGCCGCCTATCATTGCTATAATTGAGCGCGCATGCAAGAGGTTTTGGTCAATACTAGCTTGCACTTCGACAGATTCAAATGGGTGAGGAAAACTTTTATGTCGCAGATATCCATTATGTAAAACCATATCCCCTTGTAAAACAGGTTCAGCAATTGTTCCCTGCAGCCCTAAATCAATCTCTAAAACGCCCTCTACTCTTGTCAAATTCAAGGGTAATGTAGAAAGACTTTCAAAAGGAAGAACACCTCGCGCTTTTAAAGCCAATGTTTGATCCCCTCCTATTTTCCCACTCACTACAACTTCATGGGTTTGGTTTCCAAACGCAAGACCTGAAATTTTTACAGATCCAGAATTCATTTCTAGATCAAAAGGGAATTTATTATAAAACTCTAAATATTCGTTTTCTAATTTTATTTCTTTGATACTTGCCTGGGCGTTCCATGTAGAAAAATCTTTTGCTTGACCAGAGCCACTGACAAAGCCCGTTATACTACTTTTTGAATTTTCGATAATTGACAAAACAGGAAAGTTTTCCCACGTGCCGCTAAAAGTAAAAGGCTGATCCCCTATTGAAACAATGTCGCCTTCAAACTGCATACCTGGTTCAAGTGTATAAAGTTCCCACGTATATTTTTCCAAGCTGCCCTCGACAACCATCCGAGCTCGATCTATATAAGGCGTTTCAACAACATCTTGCTGTAAAAAAAGTTTTGCCCTTAAGTCAATGCTGGGATTTGCATAATCTCCATCTAAAATCAAATCCGCATCTGCTGCATTTACGTATGATGTAAAAAAACTGGGAACTGCAAGCGGTGCCAAAGGAATTTTTTCGGCATGAATCACCACTTGATCAAATGCGTTACGTGCAAAATTGCCTTTTGCATTGGCTGACAATATATTGCCATGCACATTTGCCTTTTCAATATGTATATTTTCTCCCTCAAACACAAATCGAACGTCAATTTCATCAACAGGAATATCAAAAACGAAAGCTTCTTGTGTTCTCATACTGATTTCACCGTCTATATCATCTCCTAATGCTGTAAGCTGAAGCGCCCCATCTCCATAACCTTTTACTTTATTAAATGCAGGGTAACGCCGGCCGACGATAGTTGAGACCCAGCCCATATCAAAATGAGAAAAATTGGCGTTTAATTCAAAATTGTCATTTTCATTGGAGACTTCACCAAAAAACTCCAACCTCCCCTTACGCCGATTGCGAAGTACCATATCTTCAAACAGCATTTTATCTCCCAAAAAAGAAATAGCTCCCTGAAATTCGTGCTTGGCAAAATCAGCATAAGCAAAATTCTTTAAATCAAAATCAAACTGTAATCTTGACTGCTCTTCCGCTTGCCGTATAAATCCTGTGATAAGGCCATCTCCATTAATCGGATAATCCGGAACAAAAAGCGCGTTGATGTTTTTCACTGCTACTTCCCAGTTCCCCTCAATAACGCTGCTGTTTTCCCCTTCAGTAATATAAATATAAAAATCCCCATCCAGGTTTTCGTGGATCAAGTGGCCTTGGTCAAAACGTACGCCATTTTTTTGATCCCATAGAAAAAGACATTCTGTGCGTGCATTTTGAATCTCTATGGGCAAAAAACTTGTTACATTTTCGGGAATATCAAAAGTAACACTTGGGAAGTCGACCTCTAAACTCCCCTCCACATTAAATGGATACAAGCTGATAGTACCATTTGAAATAACCCGAACATCCGAAAACAGTATCGGATCAATCAATGGACTTATCCAGTATTGTATTTCTTCAAATGACATTTTTTCAGAATGGACTGTGTAACCTAAAACATTTTTTGTTGCTGTTTGGGTAAGATTTATCTTTGCTTTACTTTGATTATGTTGCAATTGAATTTCACCCGATACGAGAGAGTCATTTTGTGTCTCTAAGGATATACCTATCTTATTAACTTTTCTTTGGGCAATCGAAATACCTTTAAAATCTAACTGATGTTGACCTAAAATACTACTGTCATCACTTTGAAATGCCGATTCAATAAAAACCTGCCCAGACATATGGAGATCTTTTTTCAGAATTGAAAGATCTTTTAATACTTCCTCGATTTTTTCAAGTTCTCCAGTGTAGATAACCCCAAAATCCACAACTGGGTAGATCACACCTTCTGCAACTACTGTGTTGACTTCATCTGAGACTTCAAATTTTTGAATAAATACTTGATCTCCAAATTTCATAACAGCTACTGAAACATTTTCGACTTGTAACTGTGCGGTATCCTTTTCAAACACCCCTCTTCCATCTAGTTGCATGAGTTGAGAATAGCCCTCTTGTTGGTATGCAATGTCATCAGGCAAAACAGTAAAGGACATCCCGCTAGGCAGCGTTATTTTAAGCCTTGCATTTTTCACTTCTAAATCCTCTATCGATAGCGGCGAACTCGGAGACAATTCGAATGATTTTTTTTGAGAAGTATTCTTTTGTTTATGAATTTGGAACTCGATATCTGGATCCAATACTTCAGCATATGACACCGTCAAACGACCTAAAAACAAAGAACGTAGATCAAATGAAGTATCAATGGATCGAATATGTAGTTTTTTAATACTACTTACAGGACTATGCAGTTGTATATTTTCCAATTTCAAGCCTGCAGGGAAAAAATCAAGGTCAATCTTCTCAAATGTTACTGGCGCTCCGAGGAGGTTTGAAAATTCACTCTCAAAAATACTCCTTACATAGATGTGAGAAGTAAAAGGAGCCCAAAAGACCAAACCAATAATCGAACAACAAACAACCAACAGAATCCAAAAAACGATTTTTTGTACGTTTTTCTTTCCGCGTCGTAAATCTTGCTTTTTTTCGCCTTGCATTGACCTAAGTTATTATTATCACATCACTCTTTATTGCACGAACACAAAAGACATCCCTTCTTGAGTTTAGTCTTCTGTTGCACACACCTCGTAATACGCAGTAGTGATCTGTCTGTATATCATTTACCTTATTTCTTTAGTATCAATTCAAGCGCCTCATAAGAATGGATGGGTGACAACCAGGAGGCCTTAAAACTTTGATTGCAATCACGTTATTTGATACCGGAACGACTTCTAATCACATCTACCAAGCCTTGACCCGCACGATTAGGACTTCCCAATTTTCGCAAAAATGATATGTAATGCCCAAAAAGGTACAAAATTTGCCTCAAGTCATGTAGCCTCAAGGGCTCACCAGCTTGATTTTCGCCGTAAATCTGAAAAAGGACAGCCTGGCAGCTTGAGCAGCTTTAACCCTACTGACAAAATTGGAGATTTTTTAGTGATCAAACATACAGATACTGAAATACAAGAATGGATGGATTCCATTTTGGCTGTCACCCAAATCCAAGGCAAAGAACGTAGCCAAGAAATTCTAACCCGACTCAACGATTATGCTAGTCTACTACAAGTTCGTACCAATGCAGTCCATACTCCATACACCAATACTTTTGCTGATGATCTTGAATATCCTGGGGATGAAACGATTGAGGAACGAATTGAAAACATTTTGCGCTGGAATGCTATGGCCATGGTTGTCCGAGCCAATAAAGCTTCTGATGGTATCGGCGGCCACATTTCAACATATGCCTCATCAGCAACCATTTATGAAACGCTCTTTCACCATTTTTTTCAAGGCAAAGACAATATCGATGGCCCCAGTGATATCATTTATTTTCAAGGACACGGTTCCCCAGGCATGTACGCACGTGGATATCTAGAGGGCAGATTTACTGAAACTCATTTGAACAACTTCCGTCGTGAACTAGCACAAGGAGGAGGACTATCTTCCTATCCTCACCCTTATCTCATGCCAGATTATTGGGAGTTTCCTACCGTATCCATGGGACTTGGTCCAATTACAGCGATTTACCAAGCCAGATTCAACAAATACCTTGAAAACAGAGGTCTGATAAGTACTTCACAAAGTCGTGTATGGGCATTTCTTGGAGATGGTGAGACTGGCGAGCCTGAGACTCTTGGCGCACTTAACGTGGCTGCCAATGAAGGGTTAGATAACCTAACTTTTGTCCTCAACTGCAATTTGCAGCGTTTGGATGGCCCAGTTAGAGGCAATGGACAAATTGTGCAAGAACTTGAAGGCGTTTTTAAAGGTGCTGGCTGGAATGTTATTAAAGTATTATGGGGAAGAAACTGGGATCCGTTATTACAATCTCCACAGGGGCATAAGCTTGTAGAAAAATTAGGTGGCCTTGTTGATGGCGAGTATCAAAAACTATCCGTTGAAGATGGTGCATATGCGCGCAAGCATTTATTCGATACTGATCCTGATTTACAAACCTTAGCTGCTGGTTTCAGCGATGCCCAAATTGGCGGGCTTACCCGCGGTGGTCATGATCGGGTTAAACTATATACAGCTTATAAACATGCTACGGAGCACAAGGGTCAACCTTCACTGATCTTGGCTAAAACGGTCAAAGGCTTTGGTTTGGGATCTTCTGGTGCGGGTCAGAATTCTACCCATCAGAAGAAAAAACTCGATGATCAGACCATCAGAGAACTTAGAGATCAATGGGATATCCCTGTGCAAGATAAAGATCTAAAAAGCATTCCTTTTTACAAACCAGATCCAAATAGTCCTGAGATTCGCTACATGCTTGACCACCGAAAAAAACTTGGTGGGTTTGTTCCATCTCGACGCACCATTACTCCAAAACTTTCAGCACCTGCCCCAAGCTTGTACGATGAATTTTATGAAGGCACAGGTGAACGGTCCGTTTCAACAACCATGGTCTTAGTACGGGTCATGTCAAAGTTGCTCAAAGACAAAAACATCAATCAGCGGATAGTACCGATTGTTCCTGATGAAGCTAGAACCTTTGGGATGGAAGCTTTTTTTGGACAAATTGGAATCTACAGCCCAAAAGGTCAGCTCTATGAGCCTGTCGATAAGAAAAGTTTACTGTATTATAAAGAGAGCAAAAAAGGTCAGCTCTTAGAAGAAGGGATTTCAGAAGCAGGCGCCATGTCGTCGTTTATTGCGGCTGGTACATCTCATACCACGAGTAATTTTCCGATGATTCCCTTTTATCTGTATTATTCTATGTTTGGCTTACAGCGGATTGGTGATCTTGCCTGGTCTGCTGCCGATCAAGGTTGTCGTGGTTTTTTGGTCGGAGCAACGGCAGGTCGAACGACATTAGCTGGAGAAGGTTTGCAACATCAAGATGGCAACAGTCATTTACTTGCTTATCCCATCCCTACGCTCAAAGCTTATGACCCAACATTTGCTTTTGAAATTGCCACTTTGATCAAGCACGGCATTGAAGAAATGTATGTTCAGGGCAAAGATGTATTTTACTATATTACGGTTGAGAATGAGAACTACCCACAACCGATTATGCCAGCACATGTATCGCAAGAAGACATCATCAAGGGATTGTACTTGTACAAACCGGCAAAAGGTGCCAAAGCCCATGCCCATATTCTTAGCAATGGCTCAATTATGAATGAAGCCTTGTATGCACAAGATATTTTGGAAAACAATTATAATATTCCAACCAATGTCTATAGCGCGATAAGTTTTAAAGCACTACAAGACGATATCAACGACACGGAGAGGCACAACCTTTATCATCCTGATCAACCTCAACAGTCACATGTAGAAAAAATCTTAGGAAAAGAAAAAGGTATTTTCGTTGCCGCCACAGATTATGTCAAAACATTGCCAAACTCAATTTCTAAGGCCATCCCTGGAACCCTACTATCACTTGGAACCGATGGATTTGGGCGTAGTGAAGCAAGGGAAGACCTGCGGCAGTTTTTTGAAGTAGATCGCAACTTTATCGCGTTTGCGACCATCTCAAAATTATTTGCCCAAGGTGATATTGAAAAACATGTTTTTGAGCAAGCCAAAAAGGATTTGCACATTGACTCGAGCAAACCAAATCCGCGCGAGTCATAAAATATCGATCCTACTTAATACGGGTCGGTACAACATAGAAGGAGAACCATAGGATGAAAAATAATAGCTTCAACACCCTTGCCACCCACAGTATCGAATCAACTGACTACACGTTCCATCAAATCACTGCCTTGGCCGACAAAAGCGCAAATCTTTCCAGGCTGCCTTTCTCCATCCGTATTTTATTAGAAAACCTACTTCGCCAAGAAGATGGCACCAATGTTACA
>JAGRMV010000111.1 GCA_020441045.1 Deltaproteobacteria bacterium
AATCAGCAGGGGATAGATTATGTACAGGAGCATAAACGTATTGTCGATGGTACCCGCCAAACCATTGCTTCTAACAGTTTGGTCATTGTGGCGCATACAAAATCAAAGGTGCAACTAAGTAAAATAGAAGATCTAACGCAAAAAGATTTTCGCTATTTTTCTATGGCCAACCCAGAAGCAGTGCCAGCCGGGAAATATGCCAAAGCCTATTTTGAAAGCCAAAAGATATGGCAACAGCTTGTGCCCAAAATAGCACCTTCGACCAATGTGCGTGCGGCCTTGGCCATGGTCGAATCCGATCCGTCAGTCATTGGCGTGGTGTATAAAACCGATGCCGCGACGTCCAAAAAAACCAAAATCATTTTTGAAATTCCAGCCGATCAAATGCCGCATATTGAGTACTCAGCTGCCCAAATCAAACGCAAAAAAGGTGAGATCAAACATAATCATTTCTTACGGTTTTTATCCAATCCAAAAGCCCAAAAGATTTTTGCAGCCCACGGTTTTCAACCGATTGCCCCGTCCTCATGAGTGAAAGTTTACTGATAACCCTATGGATAACTTTAAAGGTCGCAACTTTTTCGACACTATTGGTTTTTATTCCTGGGGTTTTATTGGGATTTTATTTTGAACGTACGCATTCACGTTTTGCCAAATTTCTTTCAGCTGTGACCATTTTGCCGATGGTCATTCCACCGACAGCAGTAGGTTTTATATTGCTCAAACTTTTTGGTTATGACGGAATACTTGGCACATGGCTTAGCGCCATGGATATTGAAATTTTACTGACCTGGAAGGCGGCCGTCATCGCCTCTGCGGTCATGGCATTTCCGATCATGGTCCGCACCTCCAAAGTCGCTTTTGAAGGGGTCGATCAAAAATTAGAAGCGATGGCACGCACGCTAGGCTATTCAAGAGTGCAGGCATTTTTTAAGGTGGCCCTACCTTTGGCTTTCCGGGGTTTATTGGCAGCCGCTATCTTAAGTTTTACCCGAGCAGTGGGAGAATTCGGGGCAACGGTGACAGTAGCGGGCAATATTTATGGTAAAACGCAAACCTTATCAAGCGCGATTTATACAGCAGAACAGGTTGGCAAAGAAAATGAAGCGATGGTGCTGATTATCATTTCTTTGGCACTTGGTTTTTTTGCCATTTTTATGACAGAAATGCTAAGTAAGAAATCAAGCAAATATATGCGAAACTAAAAGGTGACCATGAACCGATTGATCATTGATATTGACTTGCCGCTGGATGCATTTGACTTACAGGTGGCACTGGCAACCCAAAAAAAAGTCACGGGTATTTTTGGGCCTTCTGGATCGGGCAAGACCAGTTTGATGGAAGTCATTGCCGGCTTGCGCACCACTGCGCAAGGAAAAATCATTTTTGCACAAAAATACTGGCAAGACAGTAAGCAAAAATTGTTTTTGCAACCGGAAAAAAGAGGCATTGGTTTGGTGCCGCAGCAAGGTTTGTTATTTCCGCATTACGATGTCATGCAGAACATTACTGCCGGCCAAAAAAGATACCAAGGCAGTGCCAAAAGCTATCAAAAGCACGTTGATAAAGTCGTGGCTTTGTTAGAGCTTGCGCATTTGTTGCACCGGCATGTACGGATGATATCGGGTGGCGAAAGGCAGCGGATTGCTTTGGCGCGAGCATTATGTTCATCGCCATCGTTGATTCTGATGGATGAGCCGTTAACCGCGCTCGATCATCAGCTGCGGCAAAAAATCCTTCCGTTCTTGCAACAGGTCCGTCATGAGTTTGATATTCCGATGATTTTGATCTCGCATGATCCAAAAGAAATCAAAACCCTTTGCGATGATATGATTGTCTTGCATAAAGGCAAAGTTACAGCCATGGGTCATCCAGAACTAGTGTTTGCAGAAATCAGAAAAAATCAAAAACCAGGCAAAGATGTGTATCGTATTCCATTTTCGGTGATTGCTATGACCGAGCATGGTGCCACCCTTCGTTTGGGCACACCGGCATCTTCGCATTTTTTTCATACCCGATTTGACCCGGGCGAAATGAACCATATTGAAGTCAATACGTCGAATATGATGATCAGCCTTGTCAAACCAGATCTGGTTACAGGTGAAAATGTTTTGGCTGGCACTGTTTTAGATGTGCAGCGCCAAACCGGAAAAACCAAGGTATTGGTTGATATGGCCTATGGGATAGAGCCGCTTACGATCGAGATCACAATACCAAAAAAAGAACTTTCCATAGGCATGCCAATATATCTGATCGTACAAAAGCATCGACTATTGTATACGCAGCATAAACAAATGCAAACACCACGACCTATATCTGTGCAGGCGTATGCAGCAAAACAATTTTAACAAAACTGATCAGTTATTTGATATATCGTAATATCGAAGGCTTATTGGACGCTGCATCAAGCAGGGTAAGATCTACAATATGGTTGAGAGAGAAAAAAGGGTTGGGATCAACCTCTGCAGCTGATTTAGCGGAAGCCTGACCAGCCCATAAATGTAGGGGGTTGGTTCCGTGATTGGCAAATATATCAGTGTAATCGCAATTATTTATGCACGGGTCATGCACTGAAACAAATTTGATTTCGATGGCGTTGGTATAGGTATTGGGATTTTGATAGCGCTTGCCTTTACGCACCAAGAGCCAGCGTTTTGGATCATCTTTACAGGCATGAATGGAAGTCTCGGAGAAAAATTTTGTTTTTTCTTTTAATGGAAACTCAACCGAGCGGACAGGCAAATCAAATTCACATACGAGCACCTCTCTGGATACTTTCGAGTAAATCAGAGTCCCGATAAATGGCAGACTAAACTGCTTATCTAGATTGACCCCAATGGTAATCCCGGTCTCTGTTTGCTCTGAATACGTAAGAGCTTCAGCCGTTGGTATTTCGTCCATGATTTGGCTGAATGTTTCACGAAGGCTTCGTCGATCTATGGATTCCTCTTCATTTGTAGATGGGTCAGTGTAGATAATATGGTTAAGTGCTTCTGGGTGGGTTGTATCATAATACAAATCAATGGTTTCGATGGCGTTGGTATACTGGGCATGATGCTTATATTTTTTTTGGAGAGGAGATTCACTAGCATAAGTGTCAGGAAAAAATCCAAAATGCGACGAAATTGCAACGAGTAACAATAATAAAATAAACGGTGTCATTTTCATAAAACTTCCCCCAGGTGTCAAATCGTATTGAGCACAGTGTTTTATCATTAGCGAAATAAAAACGAAAGTGCTAAATGACAACATAGTTGTTCAAACTACCTTATCAAACAACAAATCAACAAGCATAGTTCGTATTTTCACATAAAAAAACAAAAGCCATGCTGTAAACACAACATGGCTATTTGTAATGAGATAGTCATAAAAACTATAAAGTCGCGGTGTCGATGACAAATCGATAATGTACATCGCCTTTGACCACACGTTCATAGGCTTGATTGACCTCTTGCATCGCAATTTTTTCAATTTCGCAAGTAATGTTGTGTTGGCTACAAAAATCGAGCATCTCTTGGGTTTCTTTGATGCCACCAATCAGTGAGCCGGCCAGTCTTTTTCTACCTAAGAGCAGTGAAAACGCATGCACTGGCACCGGCTTTTCCGGTACGCCAACTTGCACCATGGCGCCGTCGATCGTCAAAAGTCCCAGATACGCATTCCAATCAATACCATCAGAAACCGTATTGATCATCAAATCAAAGCTGCCCGCAAGCTTGGTAAATGTTTCAGGATCAGAAGTGGCATAAAAATGGGTCGCACCAAGCTTTTTGGCATCCTCTTGTTTACGCAGGGTTCGACTCAATACCGTTACTTCGGCGCCCATCGCATGCGCAAGCTTAACCCCCATGTGGCCCAAGCCGCCCATACCAACGATGGCAACTTTTTGTCCAGGTTGAACCTGCCACTGGCGAAGTGGGGAGTACAAGGTAATACCAGCACATAACAGTGGTGCGGCTTGATCCAGCGGCAAATTTTCGGGGATGCGCAGCACATAGTTTTCATCAACCACAATGACATTCGAATAGCCACCTTGGGTTGGGGTTTTACGATCCATTTCGGTACTGTTGTAGGTATACGCAGCTTGCTGCTGACAAAACTGTTCTAAATCGGTTTCACAAGGTTTACAGGCGCGACAAGAATCAACAAAACAGCCCACACCAACCCGATCGCCCACTTTGTATTTACTGACCTTACTGCCCACCTTTGACACAATACCGGCAATTTCATGTCCGGGTACAATCGGATAGACCGCGCCACCCCATTCATTACGTACGGTGTGAATATCCGAGTGACAAATACCGGCAAACTGAATGTCAATCACCACATCATGGTCTTTGGGGTCACGTCTTTCAAAAGAGTATGGTTGTAATGGAGAAGCTGCATCGATAGCGGCATAGCCTTTGGCTTGAATCATCTTGATTGTCCTTTCAATTGTAATGAATGTGAAAAAAATCTACGCCCCCCACAGCAATTGGTCAAGGATTTGTCTGAAACATTTTATAGCAATGGTTGAGATGTGAATTTACTTTGAAATGGGACCATAAGGATAGATATTGCCTGAGGTGGTATAGACTTTAAGCGTATCATAATACCAATATACATCTTGCTTGAAAGCCCAGGCACTTGAGTCACCACCAGCGAATAAATCATCAAAGCCAGCATGACTTAAGTAAGGACTGACATTTGAAATGATCAAACCTTCTTTTGTTGCCACGTTTGTACGATTGACCCGCATGCGTAATTGTCCATCGGCATTGGCGACACCATTGTCAAAGGTGTTGTTGGCAACACAAAGTTCAATTTCAACCCATGTATCTGGCAGCCAAACAAAGAAGTCACCGCTGGGCTCTTTGACAAACAAATCTTCAGCACAAGGTGTGCTTCTATTTTTATGCATGGAGTACGCTGCAATATAAAAACCATCGAGCGTAAACTGATCTTCAGATAGATCGGGTACTTTATCTTTTCTGATGGTATCGCGAAACATCGTAGCAAAGTAACTGCCGCTGTTTTCGTTTAACGGTCCTTGGCAGGCTCCAGGATGATTGGTAATCTCACCATCGACATTGTTTAAATAATTTGCAACAGAGAAGCCAACTTTGCCGCCGATACGTCTGGTATTACGTTCGGCAATAGGGATGGGTTCAAACGCTCCAACCGGTGACCATTTGACTCTTGTTACAGCGCACATCACAGGTGTGGGTTGCGCACTTAGGGTCATTCTTATTTCGCGGACATTACATCCGTTGTAGGGTTTGCCACTATTGGCGTTGGGTCCCCATGAACCTTCCCCAAGAAGAGTTTTGCGTAAACGGGTTGTATCCCCTGCGATATTGATGCCTGTGATAACATGATCAATGGTTTTGCCTTCATAGTATGCATCTGATTTATGACAGGCCGAATCGTATTTATAATAAAACAAATCATGCCAGTGTTGTTGTTGCAATCGAAGCTCGTCACCTTCATATTGCAATGATTCAAATCCTCTTTCAAAATAAAGTGGCAACGTTTGCCCTGCAAAATCAATGGCATCTAAATAGGTAAATTCGCTTGGCTCGGTATTTTTGTCCTCATTTTTTTCAGAAGCCCCACCTTGGCCTACATCAATCACCGAATCTTGGCACGAGAACAATGTCACTGTCAGCAGCATCAATAATATAGCGCAAACGGGTTTACGGTATGCGTTCTTGCTACAGTCGAAAATTACTTTGTTGTTACGATAGATCATAAAAATAGTATTATGGCGCTGCACATTCTTCGATAAATCCTTCCAATGCAGGATCATACAATTGTATTTGATCTATGTTCACTGCAGAAGAATAATAATACTTTTCATACAAATGATAGGTCGCCTGCAAGAGGGTCGATGAACTCAAAGCAATTTGGTCAGAATAATTGGGGTCGGTTTTGAATCCATGTGGATAAATGCCTGTCTGTGCCCAGGTGCCATTGCGTGACGCTCTGGTGTCAATGCCTGTCTGATGAATCAATTTTTGGCCATTGACCCACACGGCATATTCGCCCGAAACATCGAAATGGATGTAAATTACCATTTCGTTTTTTCCATTGCTGCCCTGTTTGGCCTTGTTATGAAAAAAGGCACCTTGAATACGATGTCTTGTTCCATAGGCGGGCACTTGGATTTCATTGGGTACGGCATTAGAAAATTGATTAACCCCTGTCATCTCAATGCCAAGCGCAGGTGCACCGGCGCCATTTTTTAAATCAGGATCAAACTGTTGGAATACTGTGACCGGACCGTATAAATCAGGAAAATTTTGGGTGAATTGAACCCGATAAACAAAAGATGAACCATCGGCTGGGTAAGCTTTGTTCAGATAAGCTGCAACCTCACGAACTTCTGCGCGATAGGTATAATCTAAAGGCAATGAAGTATTACCTTGGTTGGTATCGTAGGACAACAAAACGCCACCAGATACCGACGTCATTTCACCTGGCCCAGTGATAAAATTGAAAACAGAACGTAACAAGTAATCATTGGATACCAAATCATCCGCATTGCTGACGCTTGCAAAATCAAAAATATCTTTTTTGTTTGCTTGTGGCATCACACAAGCGGCATTGGAGTTGTTGGGAGTTTCGGTATTTGTAATACACATATTGGTATCAAAAGATTTGCAGTTTTCTGAACATGAAAGATTGCCCAGATCGAATTGAAAATCCATACATGTGCGGCCGTCAAGACGATCCCCATCACAAAGTTCACCTTGCTCAAGTATACCGTTTCCGCACACGGCCGTTGCATCATTCGGATCTATTTGGATGTTTGAATTGACAAATTCAATGGTGTATTGCTGACGATATTGCGTAGCGGTCTCTTTGGACTTGGCATATCCGATCAAGATCATTTGATAAAGCTGCATGGCGATCATATCGGGCATGGCCACATCAATGGATTCATCTCGTCCAAAAACCTGAAAATTTCCCTTTGTATCAAGGGTCATAAAATCTTGTTCATCCCCATCAAAAATAAATCGCATAGAGGAAATACCAACATCGCGGACGGATTTTCTTAACACGACGAACGTGATCCCCGCAGGATACATGGCCAGATCGATGACTTGATTGTCCGTAAGCAGTGTTTTGGCGTCGGTTTTGATATCGACAAGATAGACTTCAAAATCAAAAGCAATATCGTCAGCACTGATG
>JAGRMV010000112.1 GCA_020441045.1 Deltaproteobacteria bacterium
TTTTCTTTTGTATCACGATGTACATTTTTTACACATTGATTGTAACGATACACACTTTCTATTTCATTGCAGTAGGGATGAAGAATATGCTGAAATTCTGCAGGGAATAAAAACGAATCTTCAATCGGAATAGAGGCACTATAAAAAGGATCTTTGAAAACTGCCTGCACGGACATTCCACCTTTCATACCTACTGAAAGAATCTTCTCACTATGCAAAAACTCTTTTTCCCATTGCTCAAGTATCTGGGAATCTTTGGTTGTGATACGCATTTTGATTTGATCAATAGACTGAAACGTAGCATTATGAGTGTAGTTTTGTATCGTCTTTTTCCACCCTTCCCTTTGATCTGGACGATCAGAATTTATACCATCATATATCCATTGTTCAAACTCATCAAACTGCGTTTGGGAAATAGATGTAAGCGTATAACCGTGTTGATAAACATTTTCATAAAAGTGATTGTGGCACATAGGTTCAAAATACTTGTCTGTTGCATACAAAAGATAGTTCATTGGTATAACTTTTTCTTGCACCATGAATATTTTTGCGTCGCTATCTTCCCGGATCATATAAGATTTTTGGTTATTTTTCTGGAGCAAGCACTCATACACACCACAATCATCGCAACATCTATATGCGACTTTTAAATAAGGCGAAATACCATATTGTTTGATTTTCTCTTTATAGCCATTTTTATCTGACATGATCGATCCAGATGCAGTATGCCTGCAATCATAATCATCATCAACGTACAAATCTTTGAGCCCTGCATGGTGCATGAGTTCATGTAATATCGTTGCTTGGGCTGAGTGACTTGAAAACTCAAGCATGTTGGCACGGAAACTATTATGTTCTGAATCAGCAATATTGATATTATTGTAAAAACCACGGTACACACGCGAGAACTTGCCCTGCTCATACATATGAACCTTAGGGATGATTTTTTCTCCATTAGGTCCAATTAAATACCTAAAGAAAGGTTCAATTCTTTCTTGTAGCTTTTGACTTTCCTGGGCACTATTTTCTGTATCGGCATCTCTATAATATAAATACATGTGAATTTCGTAAGTATCCTCACTTTTGCGATATACCTGATAAGAACCTCCACTATGATTTGCCAACCACCTCTTCTCGCCTACCTCATATGGCTGACACATACGAAAACTATCGAGAAGCTTTAATAACTGGACCCAATAATTGTTATTCATAGATTCTGTGGTAGTTTCACAAAAGTCATCATATATATATTCAGGGACGCTGCCACCATTTTGGTTTTTACTCAGCAAGCATGCTTGTCGAATCAAGAAGTTTCGGAATTTATATTGGCGTGTATAGGGGCTTTTACTTAGATCAAGATTCTCGTAATCATAACTACCAATGTATGTATGTCGCGCTTCTGTCCATAAACTTGTGTATTGGTATGCATATGAAGTTAAAATCTTTGCTTTGCAAGCATCGGGGACTGACTGCAGTGCATTTGGCAATTTCTCCAAAAAACGATTGTTAAAGTATAATTCGACATCATCTTTTGTGTGCAAAACAAAAGTACAATCGCGTTTAAGGTTTTTGTAGGCCTTGTGCAGTTCACTCGCCGAGTGAGTGCTTGCATCCCAGGGGAAAAAAGTCGATTGGATGCTTTGCCCATTCGCCAAACCTGGAAGCAAAAAAAACATCACGTAAATCGATTTTTTCACCATAATCACCTTCTCTTAGCAAGCTACATTGTATCATAAAACAACAAAAGAATGCATATTCTGGGGACACCCGACTGAATTACAACGCACCATATTACAATTCAGTCGACTGTCCTCGGAATAACCAATCTGCTGCGGCTGCAAGCCGGCTTGCACTTTGTTGACCGGAACATCAAAACACCCCCGCAAAAAAGCGCGAGCTGGTCGCAAGCCACTAAAAACCAGGTATCTGGGTTGATATTTTTGGATCAATTGCAAGAGCCTTGTTTCATCGTATGCATCTTTGGATAACTGTGCGTCCAAGCCCGACTCTTCTTTGCAAAGATCGGTCATGCCAATCCCGTACGCAAGCAACTCTGGATATTCCTGCGGTGCAAGCTGACGATCGGTAAAACCAGCAATATAAAGGTTTTTCCAAAAACGATTACGGGTGCGCATAATAGGCCTTTTGAGCTGCCGACACATTCCCCAAAGCCGATCCACAAATAATCATTTTCAGGTTCTTATCGAGAACATCGGGAATTATTGGCATATCAAAAACAGCTATATCGCATCAAGCAAGTAAAGCCAGCTCTATAGAAATCAGTTTGCCACGGAATTCACAGAATTAAATTATGCAGCTTCTTCATAATCAGCAAACATGATTGATGCAGGATGAACGTTCAACGCTTCTGCCAATGTAATGGCTCTTGATTTTCCAATCTCTACGCGATCGTTTTCAATCGCACTGATATTGGTTTGAGAAATGCCGGTCTCTCGCTCAAGATCCAGCTGAGACCAACCTTTAAGTTCTCTTAGCTCTCTTACGATCTCACCAGGAGAGAGTGTAATTCCTCGCGCTGCAATGTTCAGGTCCTTGTTTTTAATGTTTGTACTCATGTGCCGTCACCTTTAAAACTATAGTTTCTTTTATGTCTTTCTTCTCTGAGTAGATGACTCGATATTGAATATTGAGCCTTGAAGATCGACATTCTCGTAACTTTCCTTGCAGAGCTTCATCTTTGAAACCTGGAAAGTTTTTCAAGTTTGTAGAGCCCCCATGTTTGACAACTTCTGTCCACACCTTGTATTTCTTCAAGACCTGGTCAGGCAGTTTCCGAAGGCTTTTAGTCACTTCCTTCGTCTCATAAACGCTCCACATCATTTAGTATATATATTATATATGATATATGTCAAGAATGAAATATAAGGGAGGCATTCTATAGCCGAATCCCAAAACACCCGTCAAGCTAGAGCTCGATAGAGAGCAGGAAAGTCCAGACCCAAATCAGGGCGCACTATATGCGGGTCCAGACCACGTCTTTGGATTTGAAAGATCAATCCCCTTTTGATTATGCCATACGTCTCCGGAATTGATCTCTCCATTAAAACGCAACAGTTATTTTACCTATAATCCTGTTAAATATGGTAGGTGAGAATTTATGAAGTATTTTGCAAAATCACTACCGTATATCCTATTTTTCACTTTTATTTCAGGTTACAGCCCTTCTGTTTTTGCGCATTTTGCACAGCAAAAAAGTAAAAAATGGCTATGTCAAAACCAAAATTCACCATTATGGCCGTCAATGCAAGAACTGCTTGATGAAGCCGTCATTATTTGGACAGGGGACCCCACCTTCACTACGCCCGCACCGCTTATAGGGAAAGATTTTCAAATTATTACTCTATCAGATGAAAAGATAAAACATAACTACCTGCTCGGCGAAAAAAAACTTTCGGCCGAGGCTTTACAAGAACTAACCACCGTCGACATTTTAAGAGGCTTTTTATCTCCTGATATCGTCAATCAAAAAACCGCGCTTTACCGAAGGCTCCGAGCTGAGGAACTTAGTAAAAAAGATTTTGATGCCTATTATGATTCTGAGCTGGACACGGTTAACATTCTTGAATGTGAACTGGCAGACAATGACCCCATTGCCTGGGTGATTGATCACACTTCATTGATTGTGCATGAGTTCTCTCATATGCTGACAGACTGCACATACGCCATAAATGACATGATTATTTCCAATCGCGACTCTATCTATGCACGGACATTTATCAATGAAGGCGTCGCAAACACATTGCAATACCAGTATTACAACAGGATTCTCAGTGGAGAAAGCAGCTTGCCTCAAGCAGAATTTTTAGCGCATAGTGTTGTGGAGGATTTAGAAAAGCAGCAAACAGATTACCTTCAGATCATTCATAGCGATGCCCAAAATGGATATTGCAAAATCAAAGATGTCATGAACAGGAAGAAAACCTATCCACTATATCAATTTGTATTTAAAGACAAAACGGATTATCTCATCGAGCATAACATGGCAAAGTACTGCCTTGGCTCTCAATATATTCACACTCTATACAACGTCTTTAATAAAAATATTGCGCAGGCTATTTCTTACGCCCATGAATCATTACCAAAAACCACAGAAGAAATATTATGTACCATTCATACAGGCAACATATGCAGCCCAAAGACCAAGCCAATAAGTCTCAAAAAAGATATTTTTGACCAACACATCATCCGTACATATTTCTCATGGCTACGATTTAATAATGCTAACATACAAGAACTTGACAATGCCTTACAGAGTGAAAACGACCATCAAAGCCTACTACTCAAAAATACGGAGACATCCAAAAAACAGCTTCTTGCAGAACAGGAAAATGCCCATTGGCAACCCATTTATGACTCCAACGTTTTGGGCCAATGGGATATAAAAAAAATCATTGAAAAAAATAGCGCCGGGCAAGATTATGCATTGATTTCTCACTCTGGTTGGAATGGTGGGTGGTACTGGGATTTGCATGGGTACAAAGAATCCAACATGGAATTTGTGTATCATCAAGCCTTCATTGATGGCCACCTGTCTGATAAAATTTCTGCGCCTTATCAAGCTGTCGCAAAACTTGCAGATATTCACGGCATTTCATTTGAAAAAGCTTTTTTACGACTGTTTAAAAATGGGGAAGAAGAAGTCTTACACAAACTCGCCCAACAATTTTCCAAAAGCAAAACCATACTTCAAAAAAAATATGAAAAAGGAATATTTATATCTCTGCTTTATTGGGATACCCCTGAACAAGCCGATCAATTTCAGCACTTTTTACAAACCTGGAATCAAACCAGTTCCCACCTAACCATACAATACCAACGCCTACAAAATGACAACGGTTTCATCTGGGGAACTGCTCGTAAGGACATTTCCCAACAAAAAACCGCCCTGTTCTCCATACTAACCAGCCTCAAAAACAAAATCCCAAGTTAGAAGACAGGTTCATAAACCGTAACGCCCAAAATCATGGTCCAGTCACATGAGTCACATGGCTCCGGCATGAACTGCCCTATTCCCAAGAGGTAACGTTTTAGACACCAAGACCTGCTGCTGTCTGATAGCCATTTTTTATTCGGGGAAAAATTGACTAAATCTTAACGCATCATATTAGGGTCAGGTCAGGTTGCCCCTGAACTACGGAATTAATTGAGCTTATCCATTATTTTGATTCTGTGACTCAATATTGACGCATAAAAAAAGTACTCGTGAACTCAGGTAGAACTGAGTACACTACTCACTATTTAGTTGGTAAGAAATGCAATCACCACATGCATATTCCTCGTAAACTGGCTTCATAAGTCCACAACTAGAGCAACATTGGACTTCAAATTTAGTATGGCAATCTGGGTCAGCACAGAAAGCAATTGATTCTCCATATTTAGAAGGAAAAAGACCTGTGTTTTTTCCACATTCGGGACACTCTACATCATCATATGAAGAATATGATGCTTCTTTAGGGCTCATATTTTCATAGATATAGTCGAGCCAATCATCTGTGACTTTTTCCATTCTTTTCTCTGCATCATGTGAATAGCTGGAAAGCTTTTCATAGGTTTCTGAATCAATATTGTCGCGTAAGGTCATAGATAGGTGTTCTTCACAGAACCACTCAATAAATTTTAAAGATTTAATAAGGCAACTATCAAACATTACCTCTAATGAATCATTATTGAACTTATAATGCTGTATATGGTTTCTGATACTGAAAACAACTTCGAGATCTTTTCTGAATTCAAAAAAATCATCCTCTAATATTTCTTCAAGTAAATCAAAGGCTTTCAACCAGGTAACAGTCTTAGCTCTTTTTTTGTCTATGAATAATTCATCTGGCGCAACTGTACTGAGCTTTTCTTTCAAAAATAACTCAACTGAATGAGAAATATGGAGTATCGCGTACTTCTTATCGAATAATTCTCGATTTTCAGAGTAAAGGTGTTCAATCCCATGTTCTAGCGAATCAATTGCATTCTCTAATAAATCAAACTCTAAAATATAAGTATTAGGTTTTTCCATATTTTGCTTTCAAATATATAACTCAATTCAAGGAAACATCATTTTAAACGTTCTATATTTATATTAGTTAATACCAAGTTTTTGAAAGAATATTTTATTTCTCATTTCTGAATCTCTTAAAACCTTGTCCCAACTTAGAACTTCAAGATATAAATTAATATTGTCATGCCATTTAAACCAACCCAAATTATCTGGCATCGGCTTAAAATCTTTCTCGAGCCTTAACCATTCTTCTACTTTTGAAGTCAAATCACAAACGACATATCCATAGAAGGGCGTATTGTCAGAAACTAATATTTTTCTCCCTTCAGGTGTCTTATACTCGCCCTTACGAACTTTATTAACGTAGCGAACAATTTGGGTTACTGGATCTTCTTTAGATGAAGGATTAACAAAGTCGTCCCTTTGAGGTTTCTTGAATTCAAATATAGTTACCGCATTGCTTTGCTCGTTATCTTCTCTAAAAAGTACTCTTCTATTATATGCTATCAAGTCCGGTCTATCGGTAGCACCCCCGTCTATAGCTTCATCTGAGGAAACAAAGCTAGTAAAGTTTAACCTTTCGTCAATAATCCATAGATTGTGGTCTTCGAATAAAGTATTGTCAGTATTTTTCTTCCGTGGGAAAATTATATCGTGAACAGCTCCTTCTGAGGAATATTTTCCATTAAATTCCTGGGACAGGCGACTGAATTGTAATTGATTGCGTCAAGTAAATCCGGGGACATATAGCGTAATCGAAACTATTTTCGCTTTCCCCCCTGATCCCATAAGAACTCGTCGCTTGAGGAACTCCTGAAGAAGCCTTGCGTAAGCAGCGACGCAGGAGTTTCTCAAGCGACAACCATCTAGTTGCTTACCAAGACAACCGCATCAAAGTCAAAAGGATTGCAATTGAGGCTTCGGGATTAAATATTGATAAGGGGGAATCCTTAAGTCGAATGTCTTAAATGTGAAGAATTGGTAGCGGGGACCGGATTTGAACCGATGACCTTCGGGTTATGAGCCCGACGAGCTACCAGGCTGCTCCACCCCGCACCATATTAGAAAATCGATTCCTGGTAAAAAATCGATACGCCCTTGCTCCAAATCTATACACATGAAACGGGTGGAG
>JAGRMV010000113.1 GCA_020441045.1 Deltaproteobacteria bacterium
TTACGCGGTCCAAAGGGCTCATGGGTAAAGCTTAAATTGATGCATGAAAATGAAACTGAGCCGTTTGAAGTTGAGTTAAAGCGCACAACCATTTATCTGCACAGTGTTGCGCGTAAAGTCATGCTGGATGAGTATGGCTATATTCAAATCAAGTCCTTTCAAGAAACCACCGCAAAAGATGTGGCGGAAGCATTTGCTTGGTTGCAAAAGACCATGACTCAAAACAAAAAAACCATGAAAGGGTTGATTTTAGATTTGCGCAACAATCCAGGTGGCTTGCTAGATCAAGCGATCAAGGTGACGGACTTGTTTATTGAAAAAGGAGCCATTGTTTCCACCAAAGGTCGCGCGGATAGCCAAGTAGAGGTCAACTATGCCAAGAAAGAAGGTACTCTGCCGTATGTTCCGATGGCCATATTGATCAATGATGGCACAGCCTCAGCATCTGAAATTGTGGCAGGTGCACTGCAAGATCACTTGCGCGCTACATTGATTGGAACGCAAACATTCGGCAAAGGATCGGTGCAAACCATTGTTGATCTAGATGATGGGTCCGGCCTGAAAATGACCATTGCCAGATACTATACGCCCAAGGATCGTCCCATTCAAAACCTTGGGAATCAGCCAGATATCTTTGTTTCGTATTTCAATTATCGTCCGGATGAGGAGTATTATCGAAGTGAGCAGAGTTTGGAGCGCAGTTTGGATACGGTGGAGTTAAATAAAAAGTCGACCAAAAAAACCAAAAAGAAGCACGAAGAGGAAGAAACCCGTATTTTAGATTCGCAACTTAAAGCGTCGTTGGAATATCTCAAAATATCCCAAAAAATGACCGGACAAAACACGTAATGCGATGCAAAATATAGCCGTTGATCCAACGCTAGAAAAAAAATAAAAAAACGTTTGTAATTACTTGAATTCTTTCTACAATATAGGTGGGAGCAAGTAGGGTTATGGAAAAAACAATAGAACAACAAGATGAACGTCGTCTGCATCATCGTTTTGATTCAGATGTGCATATTATGACGTCCGATGAGGGCAATTTGAGTTTTGCCTTTATACGGGATCTATCACATGGTGGGGCTTTCATCGAAAGCAAAAAGATGTTGCCCATTGGTGATCGCTTTGAGTTTACTTTAAGCACTGGACGATATCAGGCCAGGATTGTGTCTCGTGTGATCCGGCATCGTTTTTGTCACAAAAATTTACGTCCTATTGGTTTTGCGGTTGCGTTTGAAGAAGCCAAAGGCGAGTCTCGGTTCGTACGGGATGACTTGCTGTTATATGCGATGACCAAAAAATACTTAGATGTTTGGCAGCAGCCTGAAACAAGCAAAACCAAGCTACCTATGTAGCGTGTCTAATCTATTTGTCATGGGGGACAGGACGCAAGCGACGTTGATTTTGATAAATTAAACAGCCACGCATAAAAAATCTACCTCAAGGGGCCAAGTATGCCTTCGAGGAGTCGCGGGATGCAAACGTATTTTGCTGCATGGGGGCAGCATCTCGTCGTTATAGAAAAATAAGATTGCATGCGACATGAATTCCTCATACAATGGTAAGATATACGAATTAGAATAGGACATACATGCCCAAGAAATCAGATACCAAAATCATCCGAATTGATGACCACGTTACAACGTTAACACTTCCCAAAAGTGAGTGCATTTTGGAAACGCCAGGAAAACCCGCAAAAACTTTCAATTTAAACAAAGATACCATTCGGATTGGTACGGCGCCGAATAATGATATTGTCATTGATGACGAAACCGTGTCAAGGCATCATGCCGAAATTGTCAAAGATAAACAAGGCTATTTGATCAGAGACTTGGGTTCTACCAATGGGACCTTTGTCGGTAATGTGCAAATCAAAGAGGTCTATATCAGTGCCCGTTCTTCCTTACGGGTGGGGCAAAGTAAAATCCGTTTTCATGCGCAAGATGAACATTTGGATATCTACCCCTCAAGCAAGTCAAAATTTGGCAGTTTGATTGGGCAATCGATGGAAATGCGCAAGATTTTCGGGATTCTAGAAAAAGTCGCCCCTACTAATGTCTCGGTCATCATTGGCGGAGAAACCGGGACAGGCAAAGAATTAGTGGCCAAGGCGATCCATGAAGAGTCCAAACGCAGTAAAAACAATGTGGTGATTTTTGACTGTGGGGCGGTTGCCGAAAACTTGATTGAAAGTGAATTGTTTGGGCATGAAAAAGGTGCATTTACCGGTGCAACCAATGCCCGACAAGGCGCCTTTGAGATTGCCGACAATGGCACCATCTTTCTGGATGAAATTGGCGAACTGTCGTTGGATTTACAGCCCAAATTGTTACGTGTGCTAGAGACCGGTGAAATCAAACGGGTGGGGGCGGATCGCCCAAAAAAAGTCAGTGTCCGCGTGGTTTGTGCGACCCATCGCAATCTCAAAGACATGGTGGCCAAGGGTCTGTTTCGAGAAGATTTGTATTTTCGCTTGTCTGTGGTGCATGTGCACCTTCCGCCTTTGCGTAAACGTAAAGAAGATATTTCTATGCTGATTGACCATTTTTTCAAACTGGCGCAAAAAAACTTGGGCGGGTCTGCCAAGATCCAGGGCGTTTCCCCCGAAGCCATTGAAGTTTTGGAAAGTCATCACTGGCCAGGCAACATTCGTGAGCTCAAAAATGCCATTGATCGGGCCTATAGTTTTTGTGATGCCGATATGATCGAAATCACTCATTTGCCCGAGTATTTGCAAGGTATTACGGTACCTTCGTCCGAGGACGATGCGGTTCCAACGGTGGCGCCAGATGTGGATATGCCATTTAAGGAAGCCAAGGAGGCTTGGATTGAAAACTTTGAACGGGACTATTTGATCAAGATTTTACGCAAGAACGAATTAAACATTTCCCAAGCCGCCAAAGAAGCGGGCATTGACCGCAAATCAGTACAACGCCTGCTCAAAAAGTACGGTTTGAATGTAAAAGATTTATAACATCTGGCGTGTACGCGCCAGATGTCGTATATCCATACAATGAAGAACAAAAAAATTTAGATACGGTTTTGTTTTATTTGAAAAATTAAAACCTGTTTCAATGACTTTACTCGACCTGGTGGAGCAAAAGTGTCATGTTTTCTAAATCTGTTCTAGGCGCAGTCCCCCATGCATCAGGATTTTTTTCTACATAAAGCTGATATATAGATATTTTTGTATTGGGGTTGGTTGCATCATCGAAGAAACTTTGAAAGTCTATACCGGCGGCACTTCGGTCAATATCCGCAAATGCTTCGAGTGTTACATGTTGCGGCTCCGATCGGAAGAAAGCCTTGCCGAAGTCATAATCAAAGCCGTAATTAAAAAGAGTTTGGATGGTTTGCTCAAAGGGATGCTTATCTTCCCATGCATAATTGTTGATGACCTGCGCACCCTGAATTTGTGTTGATATGACAATCGGGTCGAATTGTATTCCAAAAAAAGAAGCCAACATGCCTTGCCAAGATCTTTCCAATAAATGTTTTTCTTTTTTGATGATGGGCTCAGGGTCTAAATACATCATGCTTTGATGAATACTAAGCTCTGGAATCACAAATCCATATGAACCGGTTGAATTTGAGATCATGTAATCCAATGTTTTTGTTTGCAGCATCTGTTGCACGTATGATTTATGCAAAGGATAATCCTCGGTGACGTCAATTTCACTGCCAAAAGCAACTGAAAGCATTGCATTTTTCGTTGTAGCGTTCTGCTTTCTTGTGGCCTGAATTACAACAACATCATATCCATTTTGTAAACCAAGATGGAGCGCTTTGTTCATATATTCATCATGATCACTCTCAAAATGATGAAACGTTTGCATATAGTCAAACAATTTTGCAGACGCAATCTTTACAGTTTTACCGTCTTCACCTGGCGTAACCTGAAAATGGGTTTGTTGGGTTGCTGGATAGGTGACAATCGTAACATCCCAATTTTCGCTATCCCATTTTTCTTGCTTTACATGGGCAGGTTTATCGGACCGGGTAGATTGGGTCATAGCACTGAAACGAGCGGTGCTTGTTTCGATCATCTGAAACCATTGCTTGAAAGTGCCTCCATGTATTTTTTCACTTTCCATCTTTTTGTCATTGATCAGGTATGGCGAACTTCCTGCCTTGGTAAAAAATATTTTTAACGGAGAGGCGTCTTCAGCAACGTTTCCTGCAATTTTTTCGATTCGAACAGCCAGTGGATGTTGAGGATCACTGGTATCTAGATATGAAAATCCTGCCCCATGCACCTTGCCATCGAAGTTATGTGAACAAGCGATTGAATCTCTCGTGACAAATACCAAGCAAAAAACGATCACTATCATTGGCCAAATACGCATCATAATATTACCCCCATGTTGTAAAATAAGAACGTGAGCTACATTAGCACAGATAACGATGACAAGTCACCTGCAAAAACCATCAAGTTTTTGGTATCAAGACCTACGACACTGTTTTTATTCACCGGTTTGGAAGAACAGGTTGAACTCAATGATATTGTCAAAATCTGGGTGCGTATGAAAGGTCGTCCAGTTGTTTTTTGAGCATTTGCTGGTATCGATTTGAATGGTATTGATTGGATCATCGTCTTCAACAGGGCCATAGCCATCACGAGCTTTGACACTGTATTTATCCAGGCCACCATTTTGGCAGTTTTTACGCATCTCACCATCAAAGCCGACCGTCATCGGCTCGGTTGTGACCATATTTTCAAAATCTGGGTGTGAGCCTGTGACATTCAGAGCAATAAAGTCATCATGGGTCTGATAAATTTTTAAGGTGTCTTCTTCTGGGAAACGATAAAATGGCCCAGCTGCATTGCCATTGATGATTTTTTGTAGTTCGAGTTTGACACCCTCAAACGCGCAGTTTTTGCCTCCCTGCCCAGGAAGCTCATCAATGGCGCTATCTTCATTTTTACTAGTATTGATTGAAGCGCTCAGTACCAACTTGCCCTCTTCAAATGAAAAGCGGGTCATGGTTTTGCCGCTTACACACGCGTACAATCGGGCTCGATATGCCACCTCGACTCCAATCAAGTCTCGGACTGTGATGGATTTGATGGCGGTCAAGCCGGATGATTTGCCTTCACTGTTAAATGCTTCCACAGCAGCGTAGAATTCGGATCCAGCCGGTAAACTGCCATTTTGAATACGAATGATATTGGCATCACCAACGTCCAGCGGACTGTCAAAGCCATTGGCTGTGGCCAGCGGCGTGCCGAGAAGCTCTTCGGTGTCACCAAAATGCAATTTATAACTTTTTACCGTTGGGTTGGGGGCGTATGAGATTGTCGCACCAAGATCAGCCTCTGAAACGCTAAACTCTTCAGGTACACCAAAGGTATACTTAAATCCTCCGTCCTCAAAGAAGTTGGGGTCGATGGTTTTTTTCTCAGCCTGCTTCGGACCACAATGGGTGAGTACAAACATGGCCATGATGATCCAAGTCGATGTTGTTTTGTTTTTCATATGCATTTCCTTACCCGGTTGTGTTGTATTCTTTGATTTTCATTTCTTGAAGCTCGATAAATCCTGATTCGATAATGACTTCGTTTAATGATTTTTCGAACTCAGGTTGTATCTCAATCTCAATTTCTTCTTTCTCGAGATCGGTTTCCTCATGCTCTATATTTTCTTTGACCGCATCGATATCGATCTCTGCATCGGAACTTATATAGCCAAGAATGACATTGATTCTTGTTTCATCGTCGGCTGCCATACCATATTGAGTGGCCATGGCTGAACTGACGGACATTTTATACATCGCAGATTCGTTTGTACCGTTGGTATTGGATGTATAAAAATTAAATGTATCGTTGGCGTCAATAGATGCGGGTAATGGATCCGTGATGAGCTGACCATCTTTGATACGTATATTAACGTTGACCTGATAGCCCATATCAAAACCACTCAATAGGTTTGACTGGCTTACACTTGGACCAAATGCTGCGAGTGCACCATGTGGCATCGGATGAACCCAGAAAGCCCCATCTTTGAGCTCTAGCGCCATAAAATAGCCGCCGTTGACCATTTGATTTTTGCAAAAGGTAATAAAATCATTTTCATTACTTACTTTTTTTATGGTTAGTGCATCTTTGGCATATGATCCATTGATCATTACGGTCATAAGTCCCTGGTGCATTTTACGATCTTCTTGTTTGGCATTGGTATAGGTCGTATCCGAAACACTGACTATACCGGTGCGGCCGGTTGTACAGGTCATTACAGTGTGGCCGGCACTACGAAGGCGACTACCGTAAAGTATGCTGGCCAAGTTTTTATTATAGGTGCTTTTATTGATCGTTGTGACCCAGGTCTCTTTACCGCCAGGGAATGTTTTGTAAAAAAAGTGATAAGTTGACACTTGTTTGACAGTCAATAGCGCATCTTTAAGCTCGCTGTCTTTATCCACCAGGCGAAGGAATTTATGGTCACGGACTTCTGGCGTTCGTTTGATCAGGTTGTATAACCATCCCCACTTCTTTTTGCCTGTAAAGGGCTGTTTAACGCCTGAGATGCCGACCAAACCATAAGCTGCAATTCCACCCACCGCTGCCAGTGAACCTAGTGCCAACCAGCGTCCCATGGTGCTGTTGCTGCTGCCATTGCCGTAAAGACCATCAATGACTTCATCGGCGTCATCCTCGCAGTAAGCATCATTTTCACATCCTGGTTCTTCTTCATCATTACATTTGCCATCACCGTCGTTATTCTGACCAAAACATAGGTCTAGAAAAAGATCACCAGGTTTTAAATCGCCTGTATCAGTAAACTTTTTTTCGCTGCCTCCACCATCGAGAGGGGGACGACCACAGCCCTGCATCGAAAATACTACGATCAAAAGTAGGGCGATAAGGTTACGTCGTTTCAAAAGGGATATACGGGTCTCATGTTTCATCACACAGTTCATAATCCAAGATACGTGCCAAAGTTTTAGGATGTAACTATTTGAAATCATTCATGTAAAAACTATAGATGGCAAAACCCATTGCCGAAAAACAGCCCAAATCTCACTTCCCATGTCCCACTCTACCTACTCCAAATCGGTGCCAGGGGTGCCTGGCACCCCTGGCACCGGGGGCTGGTCAGTGTATTTATTTGTGATATAAAGCTTTGATAAAAGTTCAAAAAGTAA
>JAGRMV010000114.1 GCA_020441045.1 Deltaproteobacteria bacterium
AGAACTGTACACATAAATTTTTATAGAACGATGTAGGGTTACCATGAAGAGAAGATATGTCATGGTTAGTTTCGTGTTTTATTGATAATAACTGTCCGTAGAACTAAATCTTGCTTTGCGCGTCAGCAATCACACTTTTGTATTGTTCCATAAGGTTTTCTAGTTCGTTTTTTTGGCGTTCTAGTGAAGAAGTGTCTTGGTCGTATTTTGTTTGTTCTAAAATGAGTTGTTCTATTTTGCTTTTTAGCAGTTTTGAACGTGCGAGACGTTTTTTGTTTTTTGTGAACATACCCTTGTAATATTCCTGCTGTGTTTGTAAGAGTTGTTTTTCTTTTTTACTATGCTGTGTAATGGACAATTGGGCTGTTTGCATTTCTTTGACAATGCTAGATATTTTGTCTTGCATATCTTCATGGTAGGCCTGAATCTCTGCCGAGAGCTGTTTCAACTCTTGTGATAAAGATTTGATAGTGGCAGCCATGTCTTGCATCCGACTGATATCATCGCTTGTGTCAGGCGTTTGGACAGCAGGATCTTCGAATGCAACTTGTGCGATAGGCGTATTTTGATCTTGCCATTGCTGCATGGCCAGATTGCGTGGTTGGGTCGGAACAATGTCTTGTAAAAATGCATCTTCACCCATGTATAAATAGTTAGAAGGAATCGCGAAATTAAGCCCTTGGGTTTGCCGTAGAATAAAGTTATTGATGCCGATGACTTCCCCACGTGTATTGATCATTGGTCCCCCGGAGTTGCCTGGATTGATTGCAACATCTGCTTGAATATAAGCATGACCATTGATTTTTCGACCCACATAGCTGATGATGCCTTGGGTGACGGTAAAGGCGAGACCGTGCGGAGCCCCGATGGTAATGACTTGATCACCAGGTTCCATTTCTGTTGCATCACCCATGACAAACGGGACATAGTTTTTAGAGTCGATTTTAAGTAGGGATAAATCACGACTTGCATCAAAACGAATCAATAGTGCTTTGTGTTTTATTTGATCATAGGTTTGTACTTGAATATTTCGCATGTTTTGGGTGACATGATGGTTTGTCACCAAGTACCCATCTCGACTGACAAAAAAAGCCGAGCCAGTCGAAGATTCTCCGATGACAGTGGCTGTAGAGTTTAAAAGCTCTTTAATGGCCCGATCAGATTTTTCAGATTCTCTGCTACGCTGCGTAGTGTTTTGTTGGGTATGCAAGTTCGTAGTTATTTCGGAAGCATTGCTTTGTGTAGGAGCATTTTTTTGTGTAGTTTGCTGATGAGGTCTATAAAACTTTTTATAATAACCGTAACCAAGTCCAATAAAGATACATAGACTGGCGATTGCAAGTATATTAGATAGCTTTTCTTTGGGCGTGCTTTGGTTACGAGGAGATTCGATGTCCAAGGCAATGCCATAATGATCTGCCATTTTTTGTAGGATGCGTTTTTGTTCCTCGGTGACATCATGCAGCCAAATGCCGATATGCTGTTCAATGTGTTTGCGGGCAGCTCCAAAGGTTGGAAATAGTGAATCAGAAAAAATCTGATAAAGACCTTTGGCCATATCAGCCCGATGGCCTTTTTCGATGCTGTGCGCAAATCTAATGCGGTATGTGGGTACCTGACCACAATAATGACAGTGATATGCTTTGATGGATATGGATTCTCCACAATGTGGGCAAAAAAAAGATGGTTTATCTGGCATGTGAGAACATTATAAGGAAAGTGGAGGCCTGCAAGCAAATAGAAATGTTATTTGTCCCTAAGAATGTTTTAGAAATAGGCGATTTTTGGTACAATAAGAGTTCATGCGACACAAAACACATATTTTACGATTTTTAGTGATATCTTTTCTATTCATCCTTTCAGCTTGTTCGTCGAAAGCACCTGGCGGCAAGGATCAATCTGATGCTGAGAAATTGTGGGGGAGTGAACGTGTATGTCTACCGTGTCATTTGTTTCAACAGCCGATTGCACGCCGCCATCATTACCGATGTGATACCTGCCACAAGGGCAACCCCTGGGCAGATAACAAAGAAGAAGCGCATTATGGGTTGATCAAAGCACCACAAAATCCTGAAAATATTGGTTTGACATGTGACAAATGTCATCGACGTGTATTGGGACGAGACATGCCATATAATGCCGAGTTTATTAAGGACGTGATTGTTTCACATCAACGTCAAGAGGGGGAATCTTTAGAATGGCAAGAGTAATACTATTATTATTCATATATCTTGTAGGTATTCAACCAGCCGCAGCAGCAGCACGGGTGGTGACTGCGCTGGTGCACTCTGCCGAAACCTATATTTTGGATCAGAACGATCGGAGTATACAGGAATATGGCAGTGGCGATACCATTTACTTAGTGATGGATGCCAAAGAAAAGCGTGCAGGCTTTTATCGAGTGACATTTGATCCGACCAATTTACAAGGTGATGGTTGGGTGGCCGAAGGTAAAATTCGGATTTTAAGCAATTACAGGTCTTCCGATGGAAAATTGCCCAAGAACTATGAAAAAAAATATGTTGCCCAGGAAAAGCCGTTATCAAAACAATCCAACGAAGATCTTTTGAGTGGAGAAATGACGTTTATTGATGAATTGGTTTCGCAGGAACAAGACGCCTTGGAAACCAATATCATCAATGATACAGCCGCAGCTGCACCGATTAAACCTGCTGAGGGCGAGGTAAATCCGTTTGAAGAAGATCTAGAGTTCTTATTCATCGAGGATGATGATTTCAAAAATACCCTTGAAACAGCCAAAGTAGAGCACAAAGGTAAAGGTGTGAAGGAAATTGGTATATCTGAATTTTCTTTGTCAGGGGATAAATTTGCCCAAAAGCTGAATGAGAAATTTGAAAGTCAACTCAATGCTAAAATGAAGTTTAACAAAGTAGTGCATACAGCCTATGTCGATGATATCGATTCACTGAACCAAGTCACAAAAGTATCAATCCCTAAGGGTGTATCAGGTGTTTTTTTTGGTACGCTCTCTGCCAAGGTTGATAAAAAGCGGCTCTTTAAAATCAAATATTATGATCCAAGTTTAAAGCAATTTATGTTTGAGAAAGTTGTCAGTTTGCCATTGGGGTCAGAACTTGATGCATCTATTAATCAGTTGGTTACAGAAGTAGCTTCATTCTTACGGACGCAGTAATGCACATGTGGGTTCGGTTTTTTATTTTGGTCGTTTTCGGTCTATCAACGCAGGCCTTTGCACAAAGCGGAAATATTTCGACGACAGATTTATCAAGAGATTTTCTCAATACGGGTGTGGCGCTTTCCATGGGAGGCGCGTATAGAGCACTGGCCAATTCAACGCAAGCTATATTGTACAATCCAGCAGGTATTCGGCAGCATAAGGGAAGAATGTTGGCTGGTGCGGATTACGCTTATCTTAAAGGTTATGAAGGTCATCAATATGGCGGAAGCATGATCGATACACAAACATCAAGAGAAGTTGCATATGGAGTATCATTTCATCGGTCCAATCCAATCATTGGTGGAGTAGGTGCAAAAAGCAGCCAGTTGGTGCTGTCTGTCGCGCATCAGGCCGGTCGTTTTTTTACAGGCGGTTCATTGAAAGGGTATTTGATCAATGTTGATAGTGCCACCATTGAAGGGCCAAAGGGGATTGACTTAGATGTAGGGGTTTTGTTCCGCCCATCTGAGATGTTTTCAGTCGCAGTGGTCGGATACAATTTGGTTCGAGGAAGCAGTATTGAAGAATATCCTTTACAGCTTGCTGTTGCCGGGGCGATTACGATTATTCCGCAAGCAACATTTACCATAGATGCGGTCAAAAATTTTAATACATCTTCACAAGAAAATGTGAATCTTCATTTAGGTGGAACCATATCGCTCAATGAACAATTTGCTATACGAGGTGGCTATGCCATGGATCGTGTATTTGGCAATGATTACTATGGAGTTGGTTTAAGTGTAAAAGCAGACAAAGCACATATCAATTTTGCATTTGGTCAGACAGTAGAACCGCGTACAGAAATCTACAGTATCAACCTAGAATACCTAATGTAGGGATAGCTAATGAGTGATGATAAAAAAGATGTACTCGATGGCATAGATTTAAGTTTTGATGATGATTTCGATAAGGAAGTTGAGGCGTCGCTGAGTGAAAAAACAGCCATGGAAAGTTCGGGCGACGCGGGTGGTGATGAGATCGATCTTGATATATCTGCTGAATCAACTGCAGACAAGACCGAACTGCATCAAAGTGGACATGATAAAGCACGAGATTCAGTATCACAACATACTGAGGCTGAAATTGGCGGACATGATGCGCATGCTTTGGAAGATAAATCTCTCGAGATTGGTGGACAAGCTTCTATTGATTCGATTGAGCTTGGAGATATGATTATTGACTCTGAAGATACGCATGCGAAAACCGAAGCATTCGGCGGTCAGGAGGGAAATCATGACAATGCGAATATCAAAGAGCTGTTTGCAGATGTGAGTGAAGACCTAACAGGTGGCGCAACAGAGTCCTTATCGGATCATGACATAGAATCTGCTACTGAATCGGTTGATTCTGAGGAAATTGAAATTGGGGCTGCCAATGTGCAGGAAACCACAAAAGTCAGAGATACAGGTCCCAGAAAAAAAGAAACAGAAATTAGCAAAGAAAATTGCGAGTTTATTGAGAAAATTGAGAAAAAGAAGAATAAATTGAAGGATTTCGCGGAAATTCTGAAAAATCATTATAGTATCAAGAATGTTAGCAATATTTTCGAGGGCTATTTGCTGGATTTCTTGAAAAACTGCACAACTGCGCATATTCTGAACAAAGGTGAGAAAAACAATGAATTTTTATTGAAAAAAGCTTAAAATTTGAAAAAAAATTAGAAGAAATCAAGGAAATAGTGGAGCTTTTATTAGAAATTTGTCCGTATTGGCTGAAAAGAATCGCGAATTTTCAAGGAAATATCATTAGAATGGATAGAAATATCTTGTTAAATCGAGTTTTTGAAGATATTAAGAATTATAAAAGAGTTGAGTGAAAATTTGAATTGTTTATAAAAATATTGAGAATTTTGTGTTTTTTTCTGAAATTTTATTAGAAATTCTTGAAAAGTTTTAAACGAGGAGTCAATTCACTAACGAATTCATTAAAGCCGATTTGATAAGAGTTATTAAAGTCAAATCTTTTTAAAATCATAGTGATTTCGATTTCGCTAAGACTATAGCCTTGATTCGACATAATACTCTTAATTTCTTGAGAATTTAAGAGACTTCCTTTAGAAATGTCAAGATAATTGAAAATTTGTGCGAGATCAGCTTTTTTCTGCTTTAATTTATGTCTCACGAACTCGAGAGCATTCTCGTAATCCAATAAGATTTTCAACAGTTTTATTATGTAAATTTTTGTTGTTCGCATTATTTTCTTTTAATTTTTTAGTAATTTTTAATAAAAAAAACAATATTTTGTACATCTAATGAGTAATTCATTGCCAACATATCGTTTTTTCTGATTTCTTTCGCGTTGGCTTCAGAAGAAGGCAAGAAAATTCTTTCGAATTCTTTCGCGCTACAAAGCAAAAAAGCGAAATTTCCTCATAAAACGTTAAAAAAACCTCAGTTTCTCCAAATTATCTTGACTATATCGCTTGACGAGCATATAAACATCATCGTTTTTCGCTTGAATTCCCAATTTTGTGAGTCCTTCGTGAAGTTCAGGGATAATTATTTGGTGTGAGTTATTCACGTCGAAATAATTGAAAATATAAGCGATTCGAAAGTCCGATTTCCTTGCTAATTCCTCGCGACATTTCTCGATTTCGCTCTCAAAAGCGATGATTTCTTTGAAATAGTAGACCAAGTCGCCCACAGCCTCTTCAATTTCGCTTTCCGCGGGCTTTTTCTTCTTGTTTCTGTAGGGGAAACCCATGTCTATAGCCTTCTTTTTTATGGGAGTCATGCGGAATTCGCAGGAAATCTCGCTATCGTAAGCGCTTGTGTCGAGAGTTGTGGGGAAACGCTCGTTTTCGTAAGGATTGGGAGGGGGTTTTATGAATAAAGGAGGGGGGATTGAGTGGAATTCGTGAGGAAATCGCGGAGGTATTAAGGTTATTTGAGGTCTTAAGGGAGGCGGAGGGGTGTAGAAATGAGCAGGGGGAGGGAGGTAGGGGTCTGCTCGCGTGGGGGAATAGTAAAATGAGCTCATTTTAGTAATTTAGAGAGCGATTTAATATGAAAATTGGAAATAACGATTTGTTTTATAGGAATTAGAAAATATTATGCAGTTTGAAAAAAACGAAATTTAGGTTATTTGCGAATTTTTATAAGGTCTCGGCTTTATTATTATTATGTGAAAAATGAATAAAAGAAGTGAGTTTTCTTTTGGTTTTTGAAGGGGTGTTAACCGATCTTTTTTTTTGAAATGGGGTAATTTTTAATTGTTTTAAAGGGGGAAATGATTTTTTTTTTTACGTGTTTGTTCGAGTGAGGCCCACTTTTTGCTTTAAATGATGTGTTTGAGTGCGGACCCTTCATACTAGGCTGCTTCTGGAAAGAGGCTTTCTGTTGAATGATTGGCTGGAACATTCTACTGGTGCTTGCTCTTCGGATTTCTAAGATTTTGGAAGGATTTGCGATAGGGTTGATTCTTTTTCGGCCAAACTAAAGGAATTTTTAGCGGAAGAATTTTAAATTAAGAAGAAAAAGATAAGAAAATATGTAGGTAAGAAACCTCTAAACATCTTTCCTCTGGTAAAAATTTCAATAAAAATCCGACAACTAAACTCCCTGAGCCGAATGCTACGCAAATTAACCATTGAATTGGGTGAAGGCCTGCGCCTCCTGTGCTGTCATCGTACCATTTGTAGCAATGAAAGGCTAAGGACCCGTGAGTAACGATAATACATTGGAGGAAAATGATTAGGATTGTGATAAAGAAAAA
>JAGRMV010000115.1 GCA_020441045.1 Deltaproteobacteria bacterium
CAAAACCTGATTTTAATGACGAAGACGGCATCAAAGCAGGTGAATATGAAACTCTATTTGCCGAAATGAACGGTTGGGAAGCAGAAGCAGAAGCAGGTCGTATGCTTGCAGGTCTTGGTATTGAAGCAGCGAACATTGACAAAAAAATGACCGAATTGACCAGTGGTGAAAAAGTCAAAATTCTCTTGGCCAAAGCCTTATTTGGCTCTCCAGACATTTTGCTCTTGGATGAACCGACCAACCACTTGGACTTTCAAGCCATCCATTGGCTCGAAAACTTCTTACTCGATTTTAAAAACACCGTGATTGTGGTTTCACATGACCGTCACTTTCTCAACAAAGTCTGTACACATATGGCCGATATTGACTACGGCAGAGTCACCACCTACGCTGGCAACTATGATTTCTGGAGACAATCCAGTAGTTTGGCTCAAAAACTAAAAGCGGCTGATAACAAAAAAGCCGAAGAAAAAGCGGCTGAACTCAAAAAATTCATTCAACGTTTTAGCGCCAACGCGGCAAAGTCGAAACAAGCCACATCTAGACAAAAGCAACTTGAAAAACTCAACATTGTCGATTTACCTGTATCGAGTCGTAAATATCCTTATGTTGGTTTTGTTCCAAGCCGTGAAGCTGGCAATGATATCCTGCGAGTGCAAGGTCTGACCAAATCCATTGACGGGGTTAAAATCTTGGACAATATTAGTTTTACCGTTGAAAAAGGTGAAAAGATCATGTTTCTGGGGCAAAACGACCTGGCCATCACGACTCTTTTGCACATTTTGGCCGGCGAAATGGAAGCTGATGCGGGAAGCTACACTTGGGGAGTCACCATCACCACGTCATACCTTCCAACTGACAATACAAAATATTTTGCCAGTGGACAACATAACTTGGTGCAATGGCTTCGTCAGTTTTCTCAAGAACAAGATGAATCCTTTATTCGCGGCTTTCTGGGGAAAATGCTTTTTTCAGGCGATGAAGCTTTAAAGAAAACAGATGTCCTATCCGGTGGAGAACGCGTGCGCTGTATGTTAGCAAAGATGATGTTATCTGGTGCCAATGCGCTCATCTTAGATGGTCCAACCAATCACTTAGACCTTGAAAGCATTACTGCTGTCAACGAGGGCTTGATCAAATTCAAAGGCAATGTATTTTTTACTTCACACGATCATGAATTCGTTCAAACCATCGCCAACCGCATCATTGAAATTGATACAACCATCAAAAATGATAAGCAAACCACCTTCGATGAATATCTAAACCTATCCTGATGTTAGAGTTCCGAGTACTTGTACGCGTAAAAGTACTCGGCAAATAAAGTCGGACCATAAAATAAAACGGCCCCTTAACCAATCGAGTTCAATCGCAAACTGATCTATTCTGCGCTTGTACTTTTGCAGGTGCTAATACCTAACAAATAATATGGGGGGCACCAGCCCATTAATCCAGTGACAAGCGGAATGGCCCCTAACAAAAACCACATGTTTTTCGGACCGACAAAGGCAAGACTGACCAATACCAATCCAGCACATATGCGCACAATTCTTTCCACTGGGTGAATATTCTTTTTCATATCGTTTCTCCTTCGAATACAACAACGTATACCACCATAGCTACCAGCTTTAAAATTTTAAACGTGCTCTATTCTACATCAGCGCTGCATCTACAGCAGCACGCACGTGAATTTTTGCTGTATCAAACTGTTTGATTTCTGTGTCTAGAGGCTGGATCAGCAAACCTATTTCAGTACAACCTAAAATCACACCTTGCGCGCCTTGCTCAACCAGTGAAGCGATAACATCTAGATAATACTTTTTAGATCTAGCTTCAATCCGCCCTACACAAAGTTCCTCAAAAATAATTCGATCAATGTTTACTTGCTGATCTTGCTGTGGAACCAGTACTTCTACCCCAGCTTGATCTGCAATACGCTGGCGATAAAAATCTTCTTGCATCGTAAAACGTGTGCCTAAAAGTGCAACTTTGCGAAGCCCTTCGCCTGCAATCTCTAGCGCTGTACAATCGGCAATATGTAGAAAAGGTATATGGATACCCTCGAGCATCACATCAACGACTTTATGCATGGTATTGGTCGCAAGAAGTAAGAGATCAACACCTGCATTTTGTAATGTAAGTGCACTTTGGTTAAGAACACGACCCGCCTCGTGCCATTTCCCACGCGCTTGTAAATCATGCATGTGAGAAAATTCAACCGAATGCAGAACAATATCAGCGCTACATAAACCACCCAAACGCCGCCGAATTTCTCGGTTGATATCAGTATAATAATGCGCTGTAGATTCCCAACTCATACCACCTATGATGCCGATTTTTTTCATACGTACCTCCCTATCACTTTCAATATCGCTAGCAAATTTCTTCATCAAAGAAAAGTCTGCATTTGCAGTCAGGATTGTGCCTTGCACTTTTTTACGCACAATGTTATTAACATCCCTACATTTAGCAACATCCACAAGGACATTTTCGATGAAAACCATGCTTTTATATGTTTTTTTGATGGTATCCATTTTGATACCGCTGGCCCAAGCAGAAACCATCTCAGCCCAATGCATCTGCATGTACATGAATGGAGAAGAAAATGAATTTGCAACGGAAATTTTAGAAGACTTCACTCAAAGCCTTACATTCACAGGAGTACCCAACAGCAAAAAAGCCCCGGCTTTAGACGCATTTGCCGAGCAATGCCGAGCGCAAGTCACCAAAGGCCGTGTCATACATATCGAACCCGATCAAAAGCATATGGTCCTTGCCGCAGCATGCAACCCAGTCTTTAAACTTCAGGATAACTGATCCTTACCTTTATCTTTCTCCGCATGAACCTTTGTTGACAAAACGCTAAAGTATGTAAGCATAGCAAGTATGGATCAAGAGCAAAGCCTAACAAAACCTGATTCTACTAAAAAGAAAGTGATTCATAGTTATTGGTTGCTCATTGTATCTATCGCTTGCATTGGTCCATTTGCCATTCCTCTGGTCCTGAACAATCCACGCATGAGTAAAAAAGGTAGAGTGCTAGTCAGCATACTTATTATTGCTTTGACCGTTGGACTGATTTATCTTTCCAAAGTTATTTTATCCTCTATTTACACCCAAAGTCTAGAAAACTTGGGGATCGACGCCTTCTAATTATTTTATCCCGATGTCATTCCACTCGCATTCAAATATACAGCAAGTTGATGCGAGTCATTGCAAAGCCGTTTGAGCACTAAGCTTAGGACTATGGGCAATTGTGTTGTCTGATTTTTTACCAGCTTGTGTTCTTACGCCCATAGCAAAACAATGGGCCATCTCGGCTGGCTGGACAAACTGTATACAACACTTCAATTTCAGCACCCGTTCACAAAATGGCATAAATGAATAGACTTATCATATCCCAAATGTAGGATATACCCATGATCGCCACCTATCTACCGCTTGATCAGGATGAAATAAACTATTTACAAGAGCATGGACAGGAGATGATCAAGACGTTGGGCATCGCTTGGAATCATGCACATATTCAAAACATATCTAAGCAGCGCGCATGGTTGATTGTACTGATTCGTATTTTATCGATCATTCTTTTTATTTTATCTGGCCTTGCGCTTGCCGCTGTTTTTTTTACAGCCTGTTTGGCGTTTGACCCACTTCTGCTTTTTACATTATTGTTTTCGGGATTTCTGCTCATGATGCTTCCCTTTCGCGGCAAATTCGAGTCGATATTGATCCGCATGCTTTGGCATTGGAGCAGCCATCGCATTATTCATAAAACCCTCAGCCATATCCGTAAAGAGCCTTTTGAGCTTTGCTTGGATGAGACAAAACTTGTGTTTGGCAATATTCTTGTGGAAAAAGCAAACATCAGGCAGTACACCGAATCACCAAAGTTTTTTCTATTGCTCACCTGCAAACAAGCAAAATATTTACCCAAGCCGCGATTTATGTTCATACGCAATACGCCAGAAATCAGACCCGCTTTATTACAAATCCTCACCTGATTTCACCTCGCATCGAAAGCTTGATCGAGTTTACAACCTACATATCCACCCCAATCATAGCTTGACAGGCTGACTTGACATTGCTAGATGTTTTTTAATCCACAAAGCAATTGGTGTTAAAGAAGGGGCGATCATGAAAATGCAATACAAAAGGCTTTATCGAGTTATATCTATTTATTTACTTACATTCATTCCATACTTTTCAGCCCATGTCTTGGCTGGTGAAATTGAACTTTATCAAGAAAACAAACTATCCGTCGCTGAAATCGTCCGAAACCTCAAAGCAAATGGTTTTACAATTCAAGAAAGTAAGGATGTAGACACTGAAGTTATTGTGGTCTACGTCTACGACGATCATACCTTGCCACATCGTCAAAAAACAGTCGCTCCTTTGTTTGAGTTGCTGTTTACGAAACTTGGCAGTGATGCCATCGGACTTGAAAGTCATTGGACATCACCTTTAGATATCAAACGCGAGAAAGATAGTATGGAAACCTACTTTCAACCGCTAAAAAGTTTTATTGATAGCAAAGCCCCCTATTTGTCTGCCAAGAGCTTTGCAGAAAAAAATGGACACCCCAATGGCGTAGTTAAAGACGATATTGAGGCTCCTATTCGAAAATATTTTAATCAGTATCCAACGTTTGGTATTGAAGATAAAACGCTTTGGGAAACTTCTGCCGGCTGGATGCATTATCTTATGACCTACAGTCGAATCATGCAGGGCGCACAAGGGGGATTGATCAATACTATTTATGAACAACCCAATGGCGTGCAGCATTTTAGCCAATACACCGAAATCATCGGCCAGATTGCGCCAGGCATCCCCATGCCAATCAAAGACATCAATGATATTTATAACATAGCACAATTTCGTGAAGATGCGCTGACCTTCAATTTGGCCTATCAAAAACTACGACAGGTCGATCGATCCAATGCCTTTGCAAACAACATTAGGCAAAAGATCCAAACTTCAAATATCAAGCAGCCCGTCATCCTTGTCGGCAATGGGCATCTTATCAAAGGCGATACAAATAAACTTCCAGAAGGCATTGTCCATATTCCGGTGCAACAACAGGTCAAAAGTTCTTATATTATTGTCAAAGGGTCATCGACCAAGCAAAGATAGCAACCCAGAAATAACTTGATCTACATATGCAGCGCTGTCTTGCAAACCCATAAGCTTGAGATACATCTGTATCGTTTGCGCCTTTTCCATCCATGGCGTTATCGAAAACGTCGCAAGATGATCAAGACCTGCAAACACCAACCAAGTCAAAGTCACCGTATACAATAAGATGCCCGGCATTCTATACAAGCCCTTTTCTCGAAAAATCAAATAGAAATATTTATACGGAAAATATAGCGTGATCATCATACAAGCCAAGCCAAAAAGGGGTAGCCCCCATTGTAAAAAATACACGTATTGCCTATCTACCAGTGTCAATCCCGGAACCCAAGGCAATATGGCAAGCACGGGAAAAGTAACAAGCCAGGCGATACATAAATGTAAGAAACTGGCCACCCACATTTTTTGTTTGTCCATTTCAGAGGTCACCGGCAAACAGACCACCCACATTTTTTTGAACCAACTTTGAAATTCATGTTTTTTTTGGAGGTGGATCAACCAAGCCGGCAACAAAAAACCTACATTCCAAACAAAAAAAACACCCCCAATCGCAATCGAAAATGCAGCTGGAGATGCAACACTATTTTTGAAATCCATCCCATAAGAAAAAAGCGTCTGCACCAGCTCAGGTTGGACAAAGACAAACAAAGCAAATAAACATAGTTCCAATAGAAAAATGCCCAAAAGCCCTACTTTGCGCTGACCACGATAGAAAAACCCGCCAAAGGGAAGCAGCCACGACCAAAGGTAGGCAGTCATTCGACTGTGTGTATGTTGTGAGCGGAAATCAATGGCCGTTTCATCATGCAAATCATGAAACTGAATCCGTTGATCTGCAGTCAACTCGTCCAAGCCATCATCAGACTGCCATCCTTGTAGGGATGAATTTTCACGCATGAATTGTTCGGCCAACTGATTGATGGTTGAACTATGATTGTTGTTGTTTTTGCCCCGTGCCACGATGGCCTATTATAGCATAGACCCACCCCATATTGCACACAGCTGAAAACCTTACGCGCTCCACAAAAAAAGGGCCGTAAAACGGCCCTTTTTCTACATCGTTTGATAAGGTGCTGCGTCTACAAAACATTCCTATCTGCTTTCATGCGCAACAACTTCCTCACTCACCTAAAAATTAGTAGTTGTCTGTACATTGATAAGCATTTGTACTGACTTGACCACCAAGTCCAATATACAATACATCTTTTGTCAATGATGGCGCAGAGATGGCGATGGTAGGCTTTGTAACTTTAAACGGTAAATTTTGCAGTTCAGCCCCTTTTTCGCTACCTAAACACACAGCCTCATTGTCTGCTGGATCCCTCGTAATGCGTCGAGCATACGTCACTTTAATGTTTCCACTGGTATAGGATTGTCCTGGATTTTTTAATATTGCAACTTGCTCTTCGTCTTGATCGAAAATCAATATTTCCCCATCGTCCGAAGTAACAAACTCAATACGCGAAATATCGCTGTGGGTTGTTGCTAGTGCCAGTACGTCTTCAGACACATCAATAGAAACGATAGCGTCTTCATTTCCGGATTGCCAAAGACTATAATTGCCATCTTGTGCGAAAGCATGTGTTGCCCCCAACACAGCCAAGACGGTACTGATTAATAATGTTTTCATTTATTCCCCCTTTTTGCAAAGATTTGGATTTGATTTCATATTATATTTAATTCGTTCTTTATAAGCATAAATATATATAAAAACAAACCCTCTT
>JAGRMV010000116.1 GCA_020441045.1 Deltaproteobacteria bacterium
TTTTAAAAACGCAACAACAGAAGGGGTCGTACGTGCACCCTCTTCATTTGGTATAACTTTGGCTTCTCCACCTTCCATAATGGAAACAACAGAGTTGGTGGTTCCCAAATCAATTCCGATAATTTTACTCATTGTTTGTAACTCCTTTAAATCGTTGTGTATTTCTAGTACACTTCTATCACTACCCAGAAAGTAAGCACCCCAAAGGAGCTGTCAAGGGTTTTATCAGTGTTAAACAAGACCGGCGTAAAAATACGCGACAGTCACATATCAACTTCACAGCATATGCTGCTAGCCTGGCAATAGGGCTATTCAGCAAGGAGCTTTTTGCAACTTTCGGTCAACATCGGCACCACTTCGAACATATCCCCCACAATGCCATAATCAGCATATTGAAAGATCGGTGCTTCCTTATCTGTGTTCACCGCTACGATCACCTTCGAAGTTCGCATACCAGCCAAATGTTGGATGGCACCTGAAATACCAAACGCAAAATAAAGCTTGGGGTTTACCACTTTACCGGTCTGCCCGATTTGCATGCTGTGCGGCGCATATCCTGCGTCTACCGCAGCCCGAGAAGCGCCTACCCCAGCTTCCAAAACACTGGCCAATTGATCGACCATCGCAAAGTTCTCTGCACTTTTGATCGAACGTCCTACGGCAACAATCACCGAAGCCTCAACCAAATCTGGTTTGTCAGACGTCGGGGCAATGCGCTCAACACACTTCCATTGTTCTGAAAGACTTGTGGAAACGGAGATTGCAACTTTTTCTGCATTTGCTGCCACAAAACCTGTATAGGCCTCAAAAACATTCGGCCGAAACGTAAAAATAGCAGGTGTATCTGTATTGATCTGCGCCCACGCTGTACATTTGCCTGAGTACATCGGACGTTTGACTGCGATACGACCATCCTGTACGGCTGTATCAATGCCTTCAGAAATCATCACCCAATCCAGACGAGCTGTGACTTTGGGCAAAACGTCTTTCATTGAGGACCCCGCTGTCGCCAGCAATGCAATAGGGGTTTCGTTTTGTAAGACATCAGTGATGGCATCGGCATATACGCTAGGGTGATAGGTTGCTGCATTTTCCTGATCACAAACAAAGACCTTCTTGACCCCAAAAGCACTGACCTGTTCAACAATCTCATCCACCTGATGTCCAACCACCAATGCGTGCACATCGGTTGATAGCTCTTTGGCCAGGCGATGGGCTTGTCCGAGCAATTCAACCGAGGTTGACTTGATTTTGGCCTGTTTATGTTCAATAAATACAAGAATATTTTTCATGTTTGATCTCCATTACAACTGGTCTTATCTCGTTAACATCCGCACTAGATCACTTTGGCTTCTTCACGTAAGGCTTTGACCAGAGCATCCACATTGGCTTGGGTCGCTTCTGCAAAAATGGTCTGTTTACGCTCGACGCTGGGCAACTCAAATTTGGACAAAGTAATCTTGGACGCAACATCTGCTGGGGTCAGACCAAGGTCTTCAATGCTGATTGTAGCCAACGGTTTTTTCTTGGCTGCCATGATTCCTTTGAGCGAAGGATATCTTGGATCATTCAACCCTTTGGTACAAGCAAAAACAGATTGCAAAGGCATCTGCCATATTTCTTTTGCGCCGCCCTCAATATCGCGGGTCATCTCAACTGTTGCATCCCCTTTTGTACGAAATCCACTGACCATGGTCGCGTGTGGCCAGCCTAATTTTTCTGCTATCATTTGTGAAACCTGCCCGCTATCATCATCAATGGCCTGACGTCCTGTAAACACAATTTCAACATTTTCTTTGGCCATCGCTTTTTGCAGGACTTTCGCCGTGCTTAACCCGTCAGCCGCAGCACCTGTTTCATCTGTAATAAAGATGGCTCGATCTACGCCCATCGCTAAAGCACTGCGGAGCGCATCAGGTCCTTTGGCACCACCAAAAGAAAAGACCACAACTTCATGGTTAGCATCCTCATCTTTTAAACGGAGCGCTTGTTCGACCGCATACTCATCATAAGGGCTGATCACAAACTTGACCCCTGCTTCTTGAATGCCAGAAGCATCTGGATGAACCTGAATTTTAGCTGTTGTATCTGGTACAGACTTAATACATACCCCAATGATCATGGTGACTCTCTTTCTTGTTGCAACTCTAAAAGTGCCCTGACAAATACCCTGTGACGACGGTAACATCGCCCACGACATTAGAACTGATCCAGTTTTTTCGTATCGCTGCCCCGACGGAGAAGTATTTCATGACATAAAATTCAAACCCTGTATTCATCTCATACACAAAGTTGACAAAATTGATATTGGACTGATCACGATAAGAAATCCCGGCACTGGCCCCCATAAACCACTCAAAATAAGAAAATGGTAGGGTGAACCGTGGACCAATGGTACCCAAACTATAGGTTGTCAAATCACCAAAACCGAGCTGAAAGGTTGGGCCAATGGCAAAAAACTTATCCAACTGCGCTTCTACATGCGCGGTTAACCAAAAAACCGACGGATCAATCGCAGTGCCAGCTCCTAAACGAAAGTTCCAAGACAGTGGGTCAACCCGCTCAAATCCAGCAGGCATAGCTTGCGAGCTTGCTGCAACTTGTTCTTCTTGGGCAGTTGCTGCAAAAGAAGTCAACAGCAAAAGTGCCACCCCTACTTTTTGCACGGTTTTACGCATGAGGAACCTTCTTCCAGTCTTCTAAAAACTGCTCAATACCTCTATCGGTCAGGGGATGCTTGGCAAACTGCTGCATGACAGAAAATGGAATGGTGGCCACATCAGCTCCCATCATCGCAGCTTCTAGCGCATGGATGGGATTTCGAATACTGGCGACAAGTACTTCGGTTGCAAAATCATAATTGTCATAAATTTGAATGATCTGGGAAATCAGCTCCATCCCTACGGCAGAAATGTCATCCAAACGCCCGACAAAAGGACTAATATATGCAGCGCCGGCTTTGGCAGCCAGAAGCGCCTGTAAGGGAGAAAAACATAGGGTCATATTGACCGGAATACCATCTTTGGCCAGTTCTTTGGTTGCAGCAAGCCCATCTGTGGTCATCGGCAGTTTGACCACCACGTTGTCACCATATTTACATAGCTCCTTACCCTCAGCGACCATCTCAGGTGCTGTCATACTCACAGCCTCAAGACTAACCGGGCCCTGGACGAGATCACATATCACAGGATACACATCGTCGATCTTCTTTCCCTCCTTGGCGACCAAGGATGGGTTGGTGGTAACGCCATCGAGCACCCCCCACGAAACGGCAGTGCGAATATCGTCAATATTGGCTGAATCAATAAAAAATTTCACGTGTATGTCCTTTGCTAGAATTCTACAACAAGACAAATATATAGAGCACCGCTTTATGTCAAGAACAGATGAATGAACGACGGCATTTCCAGTCCGTCAACATATTGACCAAAAATCTCTTGGCCAGTGTGTTATTTTAAGATCTTGCACATAACAATAAGGAAAATTAATTGCGCCGAAAGTCAAAGTTTCCGCATGCTGAATCACTTTTTTCAAGGAGCAAAGAAACTGCATGCAAATAGCTTTTTTCCTCATTGAATGAATAAGCCTGATTTAAAACATACTTACTTCCTATTTCTCCCTGATACCATACATATTTATCCTGTATTTTTTGGGTAAGCCATAACTGCACGCGCGCTGTTTTTTTTTGCTTAGATAAATCAGGGTTTTCATTCCACGCAGATTCGATCAATTCATCTATATTTGGAGTAAGGTGATCCAAAGTACTGCGCAAGAGATTTTGATCAATTACTCTTAGCAAAAGACCGGCCGAGGCTTGTAAAAGAGAAAAGTTAGCAATTTTTTCTCGTTTACTATCGTTATCATATTCACTAAACAACAACAGTGCAAACTCTTGTACATACCCTACCAGCCTATGACGTTGTGCTTGTTCGTGTACCAACATCTTCGTGCTTTCCCACTCATCTGAAGCTTGAAAAACACGAAAAATATCATGTTCACTTTGTGTTAACGGTACGCCACTTCGTTGCATCAAATAATATGCCGATAACAAATCTTCATCACCTAACGCAGGCAGATCATAACCAACAAACTGAAAAGACTCTTTGTTTGTGGTCATGCGCATACCAAAAGCCCAAAGGTCTTTCATACGAGTGCTTTTAAAACCTTGTCCTGTAATTTTTTCATCTACCTTTTTCTTGTTCACATCCATACTTGCATATCTATAGCCTGATAAAACATATCCTAACCAATCTACGTAACTACCATCGATCGTGTAAGCCAAGTCTGTAATCGTGTTTAAACAAACTTCTGAATCAGGTGAAAGAAGAGATACACAGGCACCCCCAAAGCAAGACTGCGAAACCAGAAAAACCATTCCGGCCTGACTTTTCCACAATTCAACCAAATCAATGATCTTTTGCGTTTTAAGATACACCTCAAATTTTCGATACTCGTGCCATCCTTCGGAAACTAGACCATTATAAATATTTTTTTCAATTTCTACTGCAGTTGAATCTATTCCCACTGTTTTTTGGATATCTGAGAGATTGGTAATTGTGCTTGTGCTCGAATTTTTTTGTATATGATAGTACAAAGGGACATTGACAATATGATTTTGCTGCGTTCCTTTTCCGTGAAGGTTGAGCAGAACAAAAACATTATCTGCTGATGTTAAAGCTTTGTCCTGCATGAGTGTGGAAAGCGTGTCGATAAAACCACTGTCCAGGTTACCTTTAAAATAACTGGTCGCGGACTTATCGCCATGCATGCCACAAAACAAACTCACATCCCAACCGTATCTCTTAAACGCTTCGCCCCAATTATGACTACTTGGGCCAAAAACATCACTAACACCAACACGGTCATATTTGTCTGTTGTGCATGAATCTGACAAAATGATGGCATAGTCTGCAGCAAAAATATTTTTCGAAAATAAGAAAAAAAACAAAGCGATATTGAATTTCAACATTGGAGTTACAACCTCATAGTTACATTACATATGGGCTCCTAAAGCTGAAGCAACCATTGTTTTTATGTATCATTTTGTGATAAAATCCTGCAAGCCAAATTTCCCAAGCTATCTATCCCATTGAAGATAAAGACAAAAGCTTACTTCAGCATGCAATTTAATATGAGCTCAATAAGATTAAATGTATCACTGCCCCAAAAAAGAAAACTCTCTAATATTTTTTTGTGTCCAAGTTTGACCACAGTTTTCACTATAGAGAAAATTTGAACGATTTTCTCCTGCACTAACCTGCATGGCATTTTTTAGATGGGCGATGATATTCGGGGTCGGGTCTATCATTTCCACATTTAATTGCTGCGCAATCCATTGTGAAACAATTGCGTAATGCGTACATCCCAAAATAACATGTGTATAGTTTTTTTGCTGAAGGGGTGCTAGTTCGACTGCCAACGTATGTTCAACCTCAGATAAAGTACGATGTTTGAGGGACTCGACTGCAAGTGCAAATCGTTCAAGCGCAAAAACGTCAATAAGACCTTCAGGATCATTTTGCTTTTGCAACCGTTGAAACCGAGCCGATGCTTTTGTCGCTGGGGTTAGGATCAAAGCGTATTTGCGCTGTTGATCTGAAGGATTGAGCTGCGGGTGTCGCATGTACGGCTCAATACCAATGATTGGCACCTCAAACTGCTGTCGCATTTGATCGATGGTCTCTGCTGTCGCTGTATTACAAGCCATCAAGACGGCATCGACTTTTTTTGCAACCAGTGCTGTCATCATGATGGCAATTTGTTGCTGCATGAACCTTTGACTCTTATTCCCGTAGGGCACGTTCTTGCTATCTGAGACGTATAACAGATCAAGATTCAATTTTTGTCGCATGATTGCGTCAACAAATGTTAGGCCACCGATACCAGAATCGAGGACGCCAAGTCTTTTTTTCAAGAAAATATCCTTGCCCGAACTCCATACCAAATCTGTGTAAACATGGCTCCAACCATATCCAACCCCACATCTCGATAAGTCCCCCCGCGCACACTAGAAAAATGTTGATTGGTTTCATCTAAAGTTGCACAAACCAGACAAAAACATAAGGCAAAAAAGGCAACACGTATATTCCATTTTTTCAATGGTCGAAGTGAAAGCGTAAAGCCGAAAAGGACCAACCAGGAAAGGACCGCATAATTAAAGAAATGCATGCATTTACGAAACCGCAAATGCCAAATGTACATTTGATCTGCATTCAAACCATCATAAAAAAGATTTACAATATTGGCAAAAATAGAGTTCGTTGTTCCCGAGCTAAAATAATCCGTCGAATAAAATAATATCAGCAAAGTCCAAAATGTTGCGTACTTCCAATACGTAAACTTCATTTATAAGACTTTCCAAACATTTGGGTCATCAAAATCACAGTTTTGTATTTTTTGCTCGGCTGGAGAAAGGCCTTGTTCAACGTAGGGCCATATATTTTCCAAATACTTTTTTTCATCTACTGATAACCCTTGCTCCGCAAGCGCATAAATGTCCTTGATAAAAGAAGCAATCCGGCGGCCTCCATATTCAGTCTGCATACCTTTAACTGCCACATCTTGAATACCTTGCGAAACTTCTTGTGCGGTGATGCCGTCAAACATAGCAAGAACACCTTGCAAACTCTCTGGGTGATATATCAATCCTTTGATCATCGCAGCACTACTCATCACATGTCGCAAAGGCCCCGAATCGATAGAGCGAAATTCAAGATGATTTTTGAGTCGCACTTCTGGGAACGTTGTTGTTAAATGCAATAGCCAATCTTGCTCTAACACATCCCCCAGTGGCTTTTCTTTTAGATAACTTCGAAAAGTCTGGTGCCCAACATCGACATATTTGCCTTCCCG